>DZCK01000021.1:6770-19752 GCA_022730245.1 Halothiobacillus neapolitanus | reverse complement strand
TGTGTGGGCGGGCGAAGTGACCACCTCCGCGTGGGTAGATGTAGACGAGCTTGTGCGCAAAGTGATTGTCGATATTGGGTACAACAGCTCTGATTTGGGCTTTGATGGCAACACCTGTGGGGTGCTCAACGCCATAGGCAAGCAATCCTCTGATATTGCCCAAGGGGTAGATCGGCGCACGGCCGAAGATCAAGGCGCGGGCGATCAAGGCCTCATGTTTGGTTATGCCACCAACGAAACCGAGGTGCTGATGCCCGCGCCCATTACCTATGCGCACAGGCTCGTGCAGCGCCAAGCATTGGTTCGAAAATCGCGCACCCTGCCTTGGCTGCGCCCCGATGCCAAATCGCAAGTCACCTTTCGCTATCAAAATGGCAAACCTGTTGGCATTGATGCGGTGGTGCTTTCAACGCAACACAGCCCCGAGGTGAGCCAAAGCGATTTAATTGAAGCGGTGATGGAACTCATCATCAAGCCCACCCTGCCCGCGCATTGGTTAGATGCCGACACGAAATACCACATCAACCCGACCGGCAATTTTGTCATTGGTGGCCCCGTGGGCGATTGCGGCTTAACCGGTCGCAAAATTATTGTGGACACCTACGGCGGCATGGCGCGCCACGGCGGTGGGGCGTTTTCGGGCAAAGACCCGTCAAAGGTGGATCGCTCCGCCGCTTATGCTGGGCGCTATGTCGCTAAAAATATTGTGGCAGCGGGCTTGGCTGATCGCTGCGAGATTCAGGTGTCTTATGCCATTGGTGTGGCCAACCCCACCTCAATTAGCATTGATACCTTTGGCACGGGCAAAATATCCGATCATAAAATCACCGAACTGGTGCGCGCTCATTTTGATTTGCGCCCGTATGGGATTGTCAAAATGCTCGATTTAATTCGCCCCATTTACCTTAAAACCGCAGCTTACGGCCACTTTGGACGTGAGGACGCCGATTTTACTTGGGAAAAAACTGATCGGGCAGATGCGCTCCGCGCCGATGCCGGTCTATAATCCCCGATAAATTACCTGCCGTTTTCTCAAGGAGCGCTGCAACCCCTTATTCGGGGTGAGGCTTGAGACAATCGGATTTCATTTCAACCGCGCTCAAAAAAACCTGCCCCTGCCCGCAGGTTTTTTGTTGGATTGAGGAAAACCCGATGCACGCATCAACCCTGCCCTTCACTGATTTTAAAGTAGCTGATCTCTCGCTGGCCGAATTTGGTCGCAAAGAGCTACGGATTGCCGAGCGAGAAATGCCTGCGCTCATGACCATCCGTGCCAAATATCGCGCCGCCCAGCCGCTCAAAGGCGCGCGCATCGTCGGCAGCCTGCACATGACGATCCAAACCGCCGTGCTGATTGAAACCCTGGTTGACCTTGGCGCCAGCGTGCGCTGGTCATCGTGCAATATTTTTTCTACCCAAGATCATGCCGCCGCCGCCATTGCCGCAGCGGGCATCCCCGTTTTTGCCTGGAAGGGTGAAACCGAGGAAGAATACTGGTGGTGCATTGAGCAAACCGTTCGCGGTGCCGATGGCTGGACGCCGAACTTAATTTTGGATGACGGCGGCGATTTAACCGGTTTGATTCACGAAAAACACCCCGAGCTGCTCGCCGCAATTCATGGCGTATCTGAAGAAACGACCACCGGCGTGCATCGCCTGCTCGATATGCTCAAAACCGGCACGCTGAAAATCCCCGCGATTAACGTCAATGATTCGGTCACCAAATCTAAAAATGATAATAAATACGGCTGCCGCCACTCGTTGAATGATGCCATCAAGCGCGCGACCGACCACCTGCTTTCTGGCAAACAAGCGCTGGTTATCGGCTATGGCGATGTGGGCAAAGGCTCGGCCGCCTCGCTGCGCCAAGAGGGCATGATTGTTAAAATCACTGAAATTGATCCCATCTGCGCCATGCAGGCCTGCATGGATGGTTATGAGCTGGTGTCGCCCTATATCAACGGCGTCAATACCGGCGCCGACAGCGGCGTGGATCAAACCTTGCTTGGCAAAATTGATTTAATTGTGACCACCACCGGTAACGTCAACGTATGCGATGCGCCGATGCTCAAAGCGCTCAAAAATGGCGCTGTGGTCAGCAATATTGGCCATTTTGATAACGAAATTGATACCGAATTTATGCGCAAAAACTGGTTCTGGGAAGAAATCAAACCCCAAGTGCACAAGGTTTACCGCGAAACAGCCCCCGGTATGGCGCCTAACTTAGATACCGATAACTACCTGATTTTATTATCCGAAGGTCGATTGGTTAATCTTGGCAACGCCACAGGCCACCCGAGCCGAATTATGGATGGCTCATTTGCGAATCAAGTGCTCGCCCAGCTGCATTTGTTTAGCGATAAATTTGCCGATCAAACCGCCGAGCGCCAAGCGCAATTACTGCGCGTTGAAGTGCTGCCAAAAGCCTTGGATGAAGAAGTCGCTCGGTACATGGTGGCCGGGTTTGGCGGCGTATTAACCCGCATGAGCCCCGTGCAGGCAGAGTACCTTGGCGTTTGCGTCGATGGCCCCTTCAAGCCCGATAGCTACCGGTATTAAACCCGGATCACCTCAGAGGCACCTCATGACCCTTCCTTTATCGTGCGAGTTTTTTCCGCCCAAATCGGATGAGGGCGCGGCTAAATTGCGTGCCGTCACCGCAGAATTAATCACCGCCCTGCACCCCGAGTATTTTTCCGTTACCTTCGGGGCGGGCGGCTCCACCCAAGAGCGCAGCTTCGCTACCGTCACCGCTATTCAATTAGAATCTGGCGTGCCCGCCGCGCCGCATTTATCGTGCATTGGTTCCAGCCGTGCGGGTATTGCGGCCATACTCGATCAATATCAAGCGCTCGGCATTAAACGGATTGTTGCCTTGCGGGGCGATTTGCCCTCGGGCATGCGCGATCCGGGCGATTTTCGCTACGCCAGTGAATTAGTTGCGTTTATTCGCGAACACAGCGGCGATTGGTTTCATATTGAAGTGGCGGCCTACCCCGAGTTCCATCCGCAATCACTAAATGCTGAAGCGGATTTGCAGCACTTCAAACATAAAGTAGATGCGGGGGCGAATGGGGCCATCACCCAATATTTTTATTCCACCGAGGCCTATAGCCGCTTTGTAGATGACTGTGAAAAGCGGCAAATTACGATCCCGATTGTGCCGGGGATTATGCCCATCAATAACTACACGCAGCTCGCGCGGTTTTCTGATGCCTGCGGTGCCGATTTACCCCGCTGGCTACGCAAGCGGCTCGAAGCATTTGGCGATGACATGGATAGCCTGCGGGCTTTTGGTCACGACGTGGTGGTTGAGCTTACGGCGGATTTGGTGCGGGTGGGCGCGCCTAGCCTGCATTTTTACACCATGAACCAAGCCACGCCCATCATCGCCATTTGTAAAGATGCCGGCGTACACCCGCACACACCGCAAGCTTAAGCCGTTTTAATCCCACCGGATGTGGGATTAAATGGTATTGTCATTTTGCGATCGCACACTCAATATCAGTCTAATTGCGCAATTTTTAAGGAGCCGGCCTCATGGGAACGTTTGCCATTGTTTTACTGATTTTAGCCGCCGTCACCATTTTTGCGGGCATAAAGCAAGTCCCGCAAGGCATGATGTATACCGTTGAGCGGTTTGGCCGCTACACCAAAACCTTAGAACCGGGCCTGAATATCATCGTGCCGTATATTGATCGCATTGGTCGTAAAATCAATGTGATGGAGCAAGTGCTCGATGTCGCCTCGCAAGAAATTATCACCCGCGATAACGCCATGATTAAAGTCGATGGTGTGGTGTTCTTTCAAGTGCTCGACCCCGCGCGTGCCGCGTATGAAGTCCACATGCTCGATTACGCCATCTTAAATTTGGTTATCACCAACATTCGTAACGTCATGGGCTCCATGGATTTAGATGAAGTGCTCTCGCGCCGGGATGAAATTAATGCCCGCCTGCTCAATGTCGTAGATGAAGCGACCTCACCTTGGGGCACCAAAATTACCCGCATTGAGATTAAAGACATCACCCCGCCCTTTGATTTAATCGAAGCCATGGGCCGACAAATGAAAGCGGAGCGAAACAAGCGCGCCTCTATCCTTGAGGCCGAAGGGGAGCGCCAATCGGCTATTTTAATGGCGGAAGGCGAAAAGCAATCGCAAATCCTGAAAGCCGAGGGCGCCAAAGAAGCCGCGTTCCGCGAGGCCGAAGCGCGCGAGCGGCTGGCCGAAGCTGAAGCTTACGCCACCAAATCGGTGAGTGAAGCCATTGCGGGCGGCAATGTGCAAGCCATCAACTATTTTGTCGCCACTAAATATATCGAAGCGTTTCAATCAGTTGCCACCGCGCCGAATCAAAAAGTCATCATGCTACCGATCGAAGCCAGTAGCATGCTCGGTTCATTAGAAGGCATTGCTGAACTCGCCAAAGAAGCGTTCAAAAAACCCGCTTAACCTCAACCGAATCTCGGGAATCTTTCATGCGGAAAATCTACCTCTCTGCGTTCATTTTATCCACCGTGCTGGCAGTAGCTGCCTGCTCAGATGGCGCACCCTCATCCAGTGATATTGAGCAAGCCTTAAAATCCGGCATGGCCAAAGCCATGGCTCAGGCCAGCACCATGGGCGGCGGCGCACAAATTAGTGCCGCGATGGCCAAGGTTGAAATTAAATCGGTTAAAAACCTAGGCTGCAAAAAAGATGAGGCCGGCTCTGGGTTTAACTGCAATGTCGAAACCGAAGTGAATACACCCTTTGCCGGCGCGCAAAAAACCACGCGCATGCTCCACCTCGTTAAAGGCAGCGATGGCTGGCAAATTGCACAATAAACTTATCGTTACCCACCGCTTGGTACACATCGCATCATGATTCAATTTGATTATTGGGGCTGGTTCATTATTGGCATTGTGTTGGCTGTGATTGAAGTTCTGGCGCCATCCAGTTTCTTTTTATGGATGGGCGGGGCGGCAATTCTGGTGGGTGGCATTGTTTTTTTTGTACCCGATTTAATCTGGCCTATTCAGCTCAGTTTTTTTGCCGTGCTCTCGATTATTGCCGTGCTGTTGGGGCGGCGCGTTTTTCGACCCAGCAAACAGGCCTCAGATCACCCCACCCTCAATCGCCGGGGCGAGCAATATATTGGTCGGCATTTCACGCTCGAAGCCCCGATTGTGAACGGCATTGGCTGGGTGCGGGTGGGGGATTCTCGCTGGCGCGTGTTGGGGAATGATATGCCAGTCGGCACCGTGGTTGAGGTAACCGGCATGGACAGCAGCAATTTTCTTGTCAGCCCGGCCCCAATCAGCCCAATCCAAAAATGAGCCGCAATCAAGCATGGATTAACCGCGATTTGGCGGTGCTATGGCATCCGTGCACGCAAATGAAAGAGCACGAAGCCCTGCCTCCCATCCCCATTGCGCAGGGTGAAGGCGCTTGGCTCGTCGATTTTGATGGCAAGCGCTATTTAGATGCCATCAGCTCATGGTGGGTTAATTTATTTGGCCATGCCAACCCCGTTATCAACGAACGCATCAAAGCTCAGCTCAATACCCTTGAACACGTTATTTTGGCCGGGTTTAGCCATGCGCCCGTGGTCGAGCTGGCAGAACGCTTAGTCGCGATGAGCCCCGCCCCACTCACGCGGGTATTTTTCACCGACAATGGTTCATCTGGCATAGAAGCCGCGCTTAAAATGAGTTTTCATTATTGGCGCAATATAGGCCTGCCCAACAAAACCCGTTTTATTGCCATCGAGGGCAGCTATCACGGCGAAACACTGGGTGCGCTGGGTGTCGGCACTCTTGCGATTTTTAGCGAAACCTACGCTCCATTAATCAAACCCGCGCTCATTGCGCCCTCGCCCGACTGCCGGCAAGCGCTGCCTGATGAGCCGTGTGCGGCAGTCACCGAACGTGCTTTACTCAGCTTGCGCACCCTGCTCGAACATCATGCCGATGAAGTCGCCGCCTTGATTCTCGAACCGTTGGTGCAATGTGCCGCCGGCATGCGCATGCACGAGCCCGCTTATTTAGCTGGGGTGCGGGCCCTGTGCGATGAATTCCATATTCATTTAATAGCGGATGAAATCGCCGTCGGCTTTGGCCGCACCGGCACCTTATTTGCCTGCGAGCAAGCCGACATTACCCCGGATATGTTGTGTTTATCGAAGGGCATTACCGGTGGCTACTTGCCTCTGTGCGCGGTGCTCACGACCGAAACGCTGTATCAGGCGTTTTACTGCGATGCCCCCGCCAGCCGAGCATTTTTACACTCACACAGCTACACCGGCAATCCGCTTGCGTGCGTCGCCGCACTCGCCACGCTCGATTTATTCGAGCAAAATCAAGTCATTGAACGCAATCACGCTCGGTCGCCCATGATAGAAAGTCTTCTGAACCCTTTGCGCCAGCATGCACACCTCAAGCATGTTCGGCGCCGGGGGATGATTATCGCGATGGATTTATGCGCGTCGAATGGGCAGCCGTTTCCCCGTAGCGAGCGCCGAGGCCAGCGCGCCTATCGTCATGCGTTGGATGCGGGCGTGCTGCTCCGGCCGCTCGGCGATACGCTCTATTGGATGCCGCCCTACATACTTACCGATAGCGAATGGCAAATGCTGGCAGCCGCCACCCTCAATGCGGTCAACGCCGCCACACGAGATTAATCATGCGCGCACTGCGGGTTTATTTAGCGGGCAACTGGCAAAGTGGCGAGCAAGTCCCGCTTTTGCCCGCGCAATTTAATTATTTAAAAAACGTGCTGCGCTTATCCGATGGCGAGCGCATCACCGTATTTAATGGCGCAAACCGCGTGGCCGAAGGCTTGGTTAGCTTTGAAAAGCGTAGTGGGCAAGTTTTATTAGGCAAAATCGATGAACACAGTGTCGAATCCCCTCTATTAACCCACCTGATTCAAGCCATGGGCAAAGGCGAGAAAATGGATTGGGTCGTGCAAAAAGCCGTCGAACTCGGGGTTACCCGCATCACACCCATCACCACCCAGCGCAGCGTGGTGGAACTCAAAGGCGAGCGGGCTGATAAGCGCCATAACCGGTTTATCGACATCACCATCAGCGCATGTGAGCAATCGGGGCGCAATTTTATGCCCACGATTGACCCCATCACCCCCTATCCGCAAGCACTCATTTTAGCTGCCAGCGCCGAGCTCAAATGGGTTTTGCACCCCCAAATCACCGCCACGAAAACGCACCCGCCCGCCACGCCGCCCCGAAGCGCCGCCGTGCTGATCGGCCCCGAAGGCGGGTTTACAGAAGCCGAAATCGCGGCCGCTGGCGATGCGGGGTTCGCCCCCACCACGCTAGGACCCCGCGTGCTGCGCACAGAAACCGCACCGATTGTGGCGCTCACCGCCTTGCAACTTCGCTTTGGTGATTTTTCAGCCCGTTAATATCCGCTTTTAATATCCGCTTTGGCTGAACGTCGCGGTTCCTGCCCGCCACCACCAAAGCGCAAAGCTAATAGTAATTAGTCGCAATTACATGAATACATCCATCAATAAAAATAATCGACTTGGTTTGCGCGCGCGGCACGTTACCCTAGCAGCCCTTAATTTCCCGCCTTAAAAATCACAATAGACTTGGGCAAACCAGTCGAGGAAACGCAGCATGATTCGTAACTTACTCGCCTTCATTGGTATTTTAGCGATTGCGGCAGGCGCTTATTTTTTTGCCGTTATGCCCGGCATGATACAGATTATGCCCGGCATGCTTAGCCCCGGCATGAAGCCGATTGTTGAGGTGATTAACAAAAACCCCCAAGGGTTAATAGCTGCCGCAGGTAACCTAGCCCCAGGTGCCGCCGAGGAAACCGCCGTTATGCTCAACCGCTGGATAGCGAGCAAAGGCGAAATTGGCTACACCACGATTTGGGAAAAACAAGTTCAACCCGGCCTCACGCTTGATGATGTAAAAGCCGCATTAGAATCTGTCGCCACCGAGCGCAATATTAAAGCGGTGGGTGAATTACCCCTCTCAGAAGAATTAAAAGCGCGGGGCATCGCAACGGGCACTTTATTTATTGCCTCGTATTGCAACCCAGAAACCGCACGGAAAATGGTTGATTTTGCGCCCAGCATGGCGGCCTATTTACCTTGCCGTGTCGCCGTGTATCAAAAAGCCGATGGCACGCTTTGGATTGCCACATTGAACATGGATATGATGCTAAAAATGGGTCAAAGCATGGGCAATAACGAAGATTTAATTAAATCAACGCATGCGGTGCGCGACACCATGTGGGAAATGTTAGAGCGCGGGTCGAAAGGCGAAATTTAATTCGCCCTGCCCAGCGCCCAGCCCTGTTCCTTGCCCAAAAGCCCTGCACCTTGTCAGGGCTTTTTGCATGGGATACGAAATAGGCGCTATTTGACACCGGCAAACACAAACAAACCACCACAATCCCTATACACAATGGCCGTGGTAAGCCAAAATAGTGCGCTATTTTGCACTAACTTTTGTGGCGCCATGAACTTACACGAATATCAAGCAAAAACTCTGTTGGCTGGATTTAAAATTCCGGTTGCAACGGGTTTAGTCATCAACCATCCCGCCCAAGCGGCTGACGATCAATTACCGTTCTCTGCGACCGGCACATGGGTGATTAAAGCGCAAATTCATAGCGGTGCGCGCGGCAAAGCAGGCGGAGTGCTGGTGGCCGACTCAGCCGATAGCGTCCGCAGCAAAGCGGCCGACTTATTAGGCAAAACCTTAGTCACCCACCAAACAGGACCCTCGGGTTTGCCTGTGCATCAATTACTGATTGAACCCACGAGCGTGATTGCGCGTGAATTATATCTCGCCCTAACTATTGATCGCCAAGCGCAACGCGTCGTGGTTATTGCCTCCATTCATGGCGGCATGGACATCGAGCAGGTTGCCGCCCAACACCCTGATGCAATTTTGCGTTTAACGATTAATCCCACCGTCGGTTTGATGGGCTACCAAGCGCGCCGCTTAGGATTTGCATTGGGTTTAACAGAAACCGCTTTAAAGCAATTCCCACCCATTTTGCGTGGCCTGTACGATGCGTTTATCCGCCACGATGCCGATTTGATCGAAATCAATCCGTTAGCCATTTTAGATTCGGGCGATCTTTTGGCGATTGATGCCAAAATCGCCTTAGATGGCAATGCCGCCTATCGCCAAAAAGCCCTATTCGCTGCGCGCGATGTCACCCAAGAAGACCCCACCGAAGTGGCCGCCCAAGCCAGCGGCTTAAATTACATTTCGCTATCCGGCGAAATCGCCTGCATGGTTAATGGCGCAGGTTTAGCTATGGCCACCATGGATTTAATTCAATCGGCCGGCGGCAGCCCCGCCAACTTCTTGGATGTGGGTGGCGGCACCTCCACCGAGAAAGTCGCGGCGGCATTTAAGCTGATTCTCGCTAACCCGCGCGTAACCGCTATTTTGGTGAATATTTTTGGCGGCATTGTGCGCTGCGATCTCATCGCCAATGGCATCATCGCCGCCGCGAAAGAGGTGGGGCTGACACTGCCCACGGTGGTGCGCTTAGAGGGCACCAACGCGGCTGAAGGCCGCCGCTTACTCGCTGAATCGGGCTTAAATCTCATTGCAGAAAACGATTTGGCCGCCGCTGCCGCCCGCGTGGTACATCTATCTCAAGCGTATTCGGCTCAAAAATCATCGATTGAAGGAGCCCACTCATGAGCATCCTGATTAACCAACAAACCCGCGTCATTTGCCAAGGCTTTACCGGTAAGCAAGGCACGTTCCATTCCGAGCAAGCCATTGCTTATGGCACCCATTTTGTGGGTGGCGTCACCCCGGGCAAAGGTGGCCTGCGTCATTTAGATCGGCCTGTGTTTGATACCGTGCACGATGCCGTGCAAGAAACCCGAGCCACTGCCAGCATGATTTATGTGCCTGCTGCGTTTGCGGCTGATGCCATTTTAGAGGCGGCGGATGCCGGCATTGAAGTCATCGCCTGCATTACCGAAGGCATACCGGTGCTGGATATGCTCAACGTGAAAGCCGTGCTCGCCGCCGATTACCCTGATGTGCGGCTCATAGGCCCCAACTGCCCTGGCCTTATTACGCCAGGTGAATGCAAAATCGGCATCATGCCGGGGGCGATTCACTTGCCCGGAAAAATCGGCATTGTTTCACGCTCTGGCACCCTCACCTATGAGGCGGTCGCGCAAACCACAGCGGCAGGCTTGGGGCAAAGCACCTGCGTTGGGATCGGCGGCGATCCGATTCATGGCATGGACTTTATCGACTGCCTCGCCTTATTCGCCGATGACCCAGAAACCCAAGCGGTGATTATGGTGGGGGAAATCGGGGGAAATGCCGAAGAAGAAGCGGCGCATTTTATTCAAGAGCAATTTAATAAACCGGTGGTGGCCTATATTGCCGGCGCCACCGCGCCAACTGGCAAGCGCATGGGGCATGCGGGCGCCGTAATCTCCGGCGGGCGCGGCAGTGCAGAGGATAAATTTCGCGCACTGGCGGCTGCCGGGGTTCACATTGTGCGCGACCCCACCACGATGGGGCGCGCGATGGCTAATATTTTAGGCGTAACCCACGTATGACGCTTCCTGCGGCAGAATCTGGCTCAATCCGCATCGCACTCGCGCAAATTGGCACTCAAGTGGGCAACTGTGTCGCCAACGCTGATCGGGTGATTGAACTCATCCATCGCGCAAAACAAGAGCTTAATGCGCGGGTTGTGGTCTTCCCCGAGCTCACCCTCACGGGCTACCCGCCTGAAGATTTACTGCTGCGGTCTGATTTTTTAACCCAATGCACCGCGCAAATTGCCCGCATTGCAGCCGCAGCGCACGAGATTGCTGTGGTGATTGGCGCGCCCCAACGCCGCCCAAGCAGCCCGCAACTCATTAATGCAGCGCTGGTACTGGATGGTGGCCAGATTATTGCGCAATACGCCAAACGCGCGCTACCGAACTATGGGGTTTTTGATGAAAAACGCTATTTTGTGCCGGGCGATTCTGCTTGTGTCGTCACGATTGACGGCGTTGCGCTCGGCATTACGGTCTGTGAGGATATCTGGGAGCCAGAGCCCATTGCCGATGCGGTGGCTGCGGGCGCTAAAGTAATCTTGAGCTTGAATGCATCACCTTATCATCGCCATAAAACCCATGATCGCACCAAGGTCGTAGCGCAGCGCATCGAAGCGTCAGGCTGTCCCATTGTGTATGTGAACCTTGTGGGCGGCCAAGATGAATTGGTATTTGATGGTCGCTCCTTTGTCGCCACAGGCACCCATGTGGTGAGCGCACTCGCGGCGTTCAAGGAAGATTTAGGCTGGGTTGATATTGCTGCCGATGGGCAAATTACCGCGCATGGTGCATCCCATCCCTGGCCCCAAGGTGAGGCGGAGGTGTACCGCGCACTCACCACGGGCATCCACGATTATGTGGTTAAAAATGGGTTTCACGGTGTGGTGTTGGGGTTATCTGGTGGGATCGATTCAGCGCTCGTGCTCACGCTGGCCGTTGATGCGCTGGGTGCCGATAACGTGCTCGCCGTGCGCATGCCCTCCCGCTACACCTCGCAGATGAGCCTAGATGATGCCGCAGCCCAATGCGCCACCTTGGGGGTACGCTGCGAAACCTTATCGATCGAACCCGTATTTAATACCTTGCGCGATACGTTAAGCCCGCTATTTGCCGGCTTAGCGGAAGATGCAACCGAAGAAAATCTGCAAGCCCGCGCGCGCGGTGTGCTCTTGATGGCGCTATCCAACAAATTTGGCCGCATGTTGCTCACCACGGGGAATAAATCTGAAATGGCGGTGGGTTATGCCACCCTGTATGGCGATATGGCGGGGGGCTTTGCGCCGATTAAAGATGTGCCTAAAACCTTGGTGTATGCCCTTGCTCGCTGGCGCAACGCGAACCGCGCCACCGAGTTTTTGCCCATTCCCATGCGCATCATTGAACGGGAACCCTCGGCCGAACTGCGCGCCGATCAGCGGGATTCAGACTCCCTACCCGCCTACGATGTACTCGACACCATCATCACCGCGTTTGTCGAGGAAGATCAATCGGTTACCGATATGGTTGCTGCCGGTCTTGATGAAGCAACCGTGCGCCGCATCGTGCGACTCATTTTAATTAATGAATATAAACGCCGCCAAGCCCCGCCGGGTATTCGCATTAGCCGGAGGGCGTTTGGCCGTGATCGCCGCTATCCAATTAGCTCGGGCTTTAAGCCGGATTAATACCCACGCTCATTTGTGGGCCTCGGCGCGTAAATTTGGCCAAGTGCCAACCCAAAACGCGGTGCGCTCGGCTCCGACCTTAGACTCTCATTCAGCCCGCAAGGCTGTCCGCATTCATCATTTATTCACGTTATCTTAATAAAAAAACAATGCACACGGGCACGCTGACGGGCTAACATGCCAACGCGCCGCATGGCAAACACCACCCCACCGCTCATCAAGGAATCGGCTCATGGATATGCACGCATTACTGAATTTGGCCAACACCGCGTTTGATAAAAACGGAGACGGTCATGTGGATATAAACGATCTCGCAGGCGCAATCGGCCCCTTGCTCAATGGGAATCCATCACCCGAAGGTGCCGCACAAAACAATCTTTTATCGTTGGCATCGGGCTTAGATTTATCCGGCATTGTCACCCAACTCCAGCAAGGCGGCTTGGGTGCGGTGGTTGCATCGTGGTTAGGCGATGGAGCCAACGAACCAGCCTCACCCGACGCACTGGTTAACGCGCTGGGCCAAGATAAAATCGCCGCTTTTGCCGAGCGCATGGGCTTAAGCCAAGCGCAGGCATTAAGTGGATTACAAGCCCTGCTGCCGCAAGTGATTGACCAATCCTCCAGCGGTGGCCAACTAATACCCGCAGCGCAAGGCCAAGCCAGCTTAGGTAGTTTGCTTGGCGGGCTGGCAAGCAACTTTCTTAAACGATAGCGACCGAGCGAATCGTTAAAAACAAAATCCCCACGCAAGCGGGGATTTTTGA
>DZCK01000021.1:0-6670 GCA_022730245.1 Halothiobacillus neapolitanus | reverse complement strand
ATGGCTCAATCGGGCAGGGCAACCCCCCGAATCCCCGCAATACCCTGTGCGCCATGCGCCTGCGCCTCAGCCAAACACGCCCCACTCATGCCGCCCAACGCATAAGCGGGCATGGTGGCCAAACGCGCTAAGGCCGCAAAACCCACCCACCCCATCCCCTCCGCATCAGGGTGGCTTGGCGTGGGCAGAACGGGCGAAATCAGCACGGCATCAACACCCAACTGATTGGCGCGCTCAATTTCCAGCACAGTGTGCCCAGAGGCACTCACCCAGCGGTTTTGATTTTGCCATGCAAGCACCGCCTCACTAGCCTCCGCAAACAATCGCACCCGATTAAGATGCACGCCATCGGCACCACAGGCCAGCGCGGTAGCTAAATCGGCATTCACCCAAGCCATCACCCGCTCTGCTTGCACCACCGCGACCGCGCGCTGCCATTCAGGCAGGCTGAGTTGACGCTGAGGGCGAAGTTGAATCAACGCAGCTTGTTTATAACGGTGGGCTAAGGTTTCTGCGGTACGCCGCAAGCGCGCCAGCCAAGCATCAAACCCAGCCGAGCCTACAGCACAAGGCGGGGTAATCACTATGCGGGGCGGCAAACAAAGCGCGGCGATCATCCCGCGATTTGCGGCAGGGAGTTGTGCCATAAGTGCGCGTGCCTGTGCGCTTTCGATTAAGACCGGCTGCATCGTTTGTCCTTCCAAGCCGTGCATGAGCGGTGCTTCTTGCCCATCCCAAGCATCCACCCGATACACCCAGAACCGCAAACGCATAGGCTTTGCTGGAGCAACGTTCAAGTAAACCCAAGGAATTTCAATCAATAAAGTCGCTTGAGTGACGTTAAGGCCAAGCTCTTCCTTGATCTCGCGTGCAAGCCCATGGCACGGTGTTTCACCCACCGCGATTTTGCCACCAGGAAAGGCCAACATACCGGCAAAATCACCCCCGCTGGGGCGGCGTTCAAGCCAATACTGACGGCATCCGTTGGCATCAACACCGGCGGGAATAATCGCCAGTGCGATCTGGGTTTCGCTCATGAGCGTGACGGCTTAAGAGCGATATTCCGCATTGATTTTTACATAATCGTAGGAGAAATCGCAGGTCCAAACCTGATCTTGCGCGCTGCCTCGCCCCAAGGTAATGCGCATGGTGATGTCTTCGTGCTTCATCACCTCGGCGGCATTGGCTTCCATATAATCGGGGTTGCGCCCGCCGTGGCGCACCACCTCCACATCGCCCAGCCATAAACCGACGCGGCTCACATCCAAGTCCGCAATACCCGCATAGCCGATTGCCGCGAGAATCCGCCCCAGATTCGGGTCAGAGGCAAACAACGCAGTTTTAACCAAGGGGCTATGGGCAATGGCCTTGCCGATTTGCACGCACTCGGCGCGATCACGCCCCTCTTCCACCAAAATGGTGACAAATTTAGTGGCACCCTCGCCATCCCGGGCAAGCGCCTGCGCCAAATACACCGCCACGCGCTTCACTGCCGCAGACAGGGCTTGGTACGCGTCACTATCGATGGCATCAATCAACGGCGCATCCACGCGGCCGTTGGCCAGCAACAAAAAGGAATCGTTGGTTGAGGTATCGCCATCCACCGTGACCCGATTAAAACTCTCTTCCGTTATAGCGTTCAACAGGGTTTGCAACACCGGCTGCGGCACGCGCGCATCCATGCCGATATAGCCCAGCATGGTCGCCATATTCGGGTGAATCATCCCCGAACCTTTCGCGATGCCCGTCACCGTCACGGTTTGGCCATCAATGAGACAGGTTGTTGATTGGCCTTTAGCCACGATGTCGGTTGTCATAATGGCACCCGCCGCCCGCAGCCAGTTATCTTCTTGCAAATTATTCAAAGCGGCTGGAATACCGGCCACAATGCGCTCCACTGGCAAGGGCTCCATAATTACGCCGGTTGAAAATGGCAAAATTTGCGTCGTCGCGCAGCCTAACTGTTCAGCTAAAGCGGCACAAACGGCCGAGGCGCGAGCCAAGCCCTCATCACCAGTCACCGCATTAGCATTGCCCGTATTGATAATGAGCGCGCGCGGCGCCAAACCCGTAGCACGGCTTTGTGCCAAAAACTGCCGACACAACTGCACGGGCGCGGCACAAAATTTATTTTGGGTAAATACACCCGCAACGGTAGCCGCAACAGGCAAGGTAATGACCAGCACATCATCACGATTGGGTTTGCGCACCCCGGCCTGCGCCACACCCAAGGCAATCCCGGCAATGGGCTTTAATGAATCGGCAACGGGCGCATGTAATCCAACAGGCATAGGAAACCTCTCTATCAAATTAAATAAAAAACGGCCACGAAGGATTTAATCAGAGGCTCCCCAGTATTCACGCAGGTTCAATCGCTTACTGTGGCGCCATCGCACCCAGAACACCCAGCAATTCATCAGAAGGCTTGTCATTAATGGTTAAGTGGCCAGATTTAAACGTAAATTTCGTTTTAAGCAAGCCGTTATCACGAGAAATATACCCTTGCTGAATCAGTGAGTTGAGCTGCGTATCATCGGCCGCTTGACCCGATTCGCTCAGCGCTGTCATGAGCCCAGCTTGCGGCACCGTGAAATCGCCCTTCATATCGAGCAAATCGAGTAACCCAACTGGGTTACTCATACCCTCTGCCCCGTGTCCTGGCGGCAACTCGATCGAGAAATTGAGCACCACATCCCCTGAAGGCAAGGTGGCGCGCAAGGGATTCATTTCAAACTTGGGGCCGCGATTCAAAAGGGCGGGCAACTCACTCATCATGGTGACGGTCATCGCTTGGGTTAACTGCTCGGTGCCGGTGATGCCTTTCTGTTGCGCTTGCTGGATTTGCGCATAAATTTTTTCAACCGCCGGGGCATCAAGGCGCGAGAGGCTGAATTGATAATGCAGATTAGTCATATCACGCATGGCGGCGGGCATATCGGTGAAATCGGCTTTTTTAACATCAAAACCCATCGCGACGGCATAGTCATCGCCCGTGCGCTTTGAGGTCATTGTGATGCCAAAACCCTGAATCACCCCCTCTGCCCCTTGAGACATTGACGCGATATTCAGTGCCGCTTGGCTATCCCAGGCGATGTGGTCAGCCCCCATCTGGCCGTCTGCCGTGAAATTCACCCCTTTGATTACGATGGGGACTTCGGGGCGCTCGGTGTTTTCTGAATCCAGTCCAGAAATATGATCGACCACCATACCGTAGGCAAAATGGCCGTTGCGTTCGGTATCAAACGTGATTTTTCCGCCACTGAAGTCAACCCCTTCGGCGGATACCGGCGCTATAGTGCCTTGCGTATGCGTGCTGCCAAAAACAGTGAGCGCCGTGTCAAATACCACCGGATCTTTGCCCGGAAATAACTTATCTACTTCGGGTTTAATTTTGGCATCCGGCACCCAAACACTGCGAATATGCGCATAACTGCCATCCAAACCGGGCAGTTGGCTAATTGCTTGTTTGAAATGAATAACGACCTGCTCACCACCCGTATTAATGGTTAAGCTTGAGGTGGCGGTTGAGGTGAGATAACCCCGCTGAAAAGAATCCACCGACCACACGGCACCCGTACCCATGCCGGGCAAGGCCTTCATACCGGATAACTGATTTTCAATCATCACGCCCGTCACATAGGGCACTGCCGCCAATCCGCCGACCACCACCGCAGCCATCGCAATCCCTAACTTACCCATAGCCTTATCATCCCTTTTTATAAAATCCCCAAGTACAAAACTCTGTCATTTAACCTAAATCAGGCTAATTTCCCATGACAGTATTTGTATTTTTTACCCGAACCGCACCAGCATAAATCGTTGCGACCGAGCTTAGGCTCAACCCGCACGGGCGCCATATCGGCGCCTTCTTGGGCTTGCTCTGCAAACTCTTCAACCGAATCATGGCGCAATTGCAATTGGCTTTCATCAATATATTGCGCCTCGACGACCTCATCGAGCATGCCATCGAGCACGGTTTCACCCATCACAGGACTAGGCGCTATCGCCAGACGGCTGAGCACTTTTACTACATTCAAATTCAACTCGTCGAGCATTCGGCTGAACATCTCAAACGCTTCACGCTTGTATTCTTGCGTGGGGTTTTTCTGGGCGTAGCCCCGCAAGCCAATGCTTTGGCGCAAATAGTCCATGGCAGCCAGATGATCTTTCCAGTGGCTATCGAGCACTTGTAATAAAATCCCTTTTTCAAATTGCCGCAATGAATCTGCGCCGACAATCGCTTCTTTAACTGAGTAATCTTCTTCCAGTGTGGCCAGAATTTTTTCAAATAAAGTTTCTGCATGCAGATCCTTATCGGTAGCCAACCAGTCGGCAATGGGCATTTCTTGGCCGAACTCTTCAGCTAAAACGTGGGTTAACCCATCGATATCCCATTGCTCTTCCAAGGCTTCAGCAGGAATATATTTAGAGAACAGCTCGGCCATGACCTCCCGGCGCATAGGCGAAATAATGGCCGCTGTATCCGTCGTGGCCATCACGGCACGGCGTTGATCGTAAATCACTTTACGCTGCTCGTTGGCCACATTGTCGTAATCAAGCAGGTGTTTACGTTGATCGAAATTATGCCCTTCGACTTTACGCTGGGCATTTTCAATGGCGCGCGTAACCCACGGATGCTCAATGGCTTCGCCCTGCTGCATGCCGAGTTTTTTCATAAGCCCGCCCACCCGATCGGAGGCAAAAACCCGCATGAGATTATCCTCAAGCGAGAGAAAAAAGCGGGTCGAACCCGGATCGCCTTGGCGCCCTGAACGGCCGCGCAGCTGGTTATCGACCCGCCGCGACTCATGCCGCTCGGTGCCGATCACATGCAGGCCACCGGCGGCTATCGCGGCATCGTGGCGTTGCTGCCAAGCCGCTTTAACTTGCGCCTTGGCGCTATCGGTGGCATCCGATCCCAGTGCCAGTAGCTCTTGTTCTAAATTACCGCCCAACATAATGTCGGTACCCCGACCGGCCATATTGGTGGCGATAGTCACCGCGCTAGGGCGCCCTGCCTCGGCAATAATTTCCGCCTCACGCTCGTGCTGCTTGGCATTGAGCACGTTATGTGGGATTTTTGCCTGCGTTAAAGCATGAGATACGATTTCTGAGGTTTCAATTGAGGCCGTGCCCACAAGGGTAGGCTGGTTGCGACCTCGCGCAGCCAATACATCTTTAACAATGGCTTCATATTTTTCGGCCGGCGTTAAAAACACCAAATCACCCAAATCGCTGCGCTGAACGGCACGGTTGGTCGGAATTTGCACCACTTCCAAGTTATAAATTTCAGCAAACTCACGTGCTTCGGTATCTGCTGTGCCCGTCATGCCGGAGAGTTTTTTATACAATCGGAAAAAGTTTTGAAACGTAATCGAAGCCAGCGTTTGGTTTTCAGGCTGAATGGGCAAACCTTCTTTGGCCTCAACAGCCTGATGCAAGCCCTCCGACCAACGGCGGCCGGCCAAAGTGCGACCGGTGAACTCATCGACAATAATGACTTCGTTATCGCGCACAATATATTCCACATTGCGACGATAAATGGCGTGGGCGCGTAATGCCGCATTCAAATGACTGAGCAGCATAATATTGTGTGCGTCATAGAGCGATTCACCTTCTTGGAGAAGCCCAATTTGAATCAGCAGGCTTTCAGCGCGTTCAAACCCTTGTTCGGTCAAAAAAACCTGTTTGTTTTTTTCATCAACCGTGAAATCGCCCCGTTCCTCGTCGGTGAGTGGCGGTTCATCATCTTTGGGTTCTTCACGGGCTTGTTTTTTGAGCTCGGGTATTAGGCCGTTAATTTTTTGATACGCTTCAGAAGAATCCGCCGCCGGGCCTGAAATAATTAGGGGCGTGCGCGCTTCATCAATCAGAATCGAATCCACTTCATCGACAATCGCGTAGACGAGTTCCCGCTGCATCACGTTATCTTGATTGAACGCCATGTTATCGCGCAGGTAATCGAACCCCAGCTCATTGTTGGTGGCATAGGTGACATCACAGCGATACGCATCAAACTTAGCGCGGGTATCCATATTGGGCACCACAATGCCAATCGATAGCCCAAGCGCGTTATACAACCGCCCCATCCATTCGGCATCGCGGCGCGCCAAATAATCGTTCACCGTTACCACATGCACACCTTGGTGCGTGAGCGCATTTAAATAAACCGCCAAGGTTGCCACCAAGGTTTTACCCTCACCGGTGCGCATCTCGGAGATTTTACCCATATGCAACGCCATACCGCCGATGAGCTGCACATCAAAATGGCGCATGCCCAGCACGCGTTGGCTCATCTCACGACAAACCGCAAACGCCTCAGGCAGAAGCTCATCGAGCGTTTCACCTTTTTGCCAGCGCTGATGAAATTCATCGGTTTTGGCACGAAGTGCCGCATCATCTAACGCCTGCATAGCCGCCTCAAGCGCATTGATTTGCGCGACCGAGCGCCCCATTTGCTTGATGACGCGGTCATTACGGGTGCCAAAAATCTTTCGGACAAAACTTGCGATCATGAACAAAACTTTCCGTTGAAGTGTGTAAATTCAGGGCACGCAAACACGCAGTGCTCAAAATGTGAGACCCGAGCTTGCGACCGAATCACCAAAAAACAGCAGAGAATGGTACGGCAGATGCCGCCCAATTGGTAGGGAGGCGCAGGACTTTTCCT
>DZCK01000265.1 GCA_022730245.1 Halothiobacillus neapolitanus | reverse complement strand
TGATTGCTTGGCACTACACCACTGGGCGCTATTTCATTGAGATAGTGCAATCTGGTTTCTTATACCCATCCAAGACCCTTACCCCACCCGGAGAGCGCGCCATTGTTTGGTTTTCAACCAATCAATACTTTGAACCAACAGCGCAAAAGGCATTGAGCCAAGGCGCTACCATCGTTTATTTGGGTATGGATGGAACTTTTGAGCATGGTGGGGGGCTTGTTAGGTTTGGAATTAAAGCCACAGATATGACGTTAAAGGCATGGCCTAAACTTGGCGTTTGCGCTGGAATGCACCCTCAAACTATCGCAGCTATTGAAGCCGTAGGGCGAGAGCAAGGCGCAAACCCCGCACAATGGCTTGGCAGTTTTAAGCGCATTGCTGTTAAGCGCATGACTATCTGCGTTGCCGAAAGGTTGAACGATGGATTCAAGTGGGTAGAGGTTCAATCATGACCGCGCACACCTGCTGATCGGCTTGATGCAGCCTTGGCGTTCAAGCACGAACCAAGCGAAGACTGAAAAAGCAACGGCCTGGGGTGCTACCAACACCGCCAAGCCGTCTAACCACAAACCACACCTAAACGGAGGTGAGGCAATGGCAAACATGGATTCTACCAGCGTGAGCAAGCGCGAGGATGCGACCATCAAACGCGCCCTGCGCATTTTGGAAAACCGAATCAGGGAGCCGGGCATGTCATACGCCAGCCCGGATAGCGTTCGGCAATACCTAACCCTCAAAATGGCAAAGCTTGAACGGGAGGTTTTCACCGTCCTGTTTTTGGACACCCGACACCGCCTGATTGCCGATGAAGTCCTGTTTATGGGAACGATTGCCGAGGCGAGCATCTACCCCCGCGAAGTGGTTAAACGCGCCCTTCAGCACAATGCCGCCGCCCTGATTGATCGCATCACCCACCACTGCCACATCTTGGAGACCGGCAACGACTCCTATCGCTTCAAACAGCGCAAGAAATCAGCATGAAACCCTGGTCAAAATTGGA
>DZCK01000264.1 GCA_022730245.1 Halothiobacillus neapolitanus | reverse complement strand
CATCACATCAATCCGCGTTCGGCCATCGAAACGCAGGTGTTGCCCACAATGATGTGATCGAGCAGGCGCACCTCAATCAACTGCAAGGCATCGCGCAGCCGCAGGGTCATGTCGCGATCGGCGATGCTGGGTTCCGCCACGCCCGAAGGGTGGTTATGCGCCAGAATCACTGCGGCGGCATTGTGGCGCAGCGCTGCTTTTACCACCTCGCGCGGGTGCACCGCCGCTTGATTGATGGTGCCGTAAAATAGGCGCTCAAACGCCAGCACCCGATGCTGATTATCTAAAAACAGCACCGCAAACACCTCTTGG
The DNA here is from genome assembly GCA_022730245.1 of Halothiobacillus neapolitanus. Lineage (GTDB taxonomy): Bacteria > Pseudomonadota > Gammaproteobacteria > Halothiobacillales > Halothiobacillaceae > Halothiobacillus > Halothiobacillus neapolitanus_A. The sequence continues at coordinate 691 of DZCK01000264.1, read as the reverse complement.
GTTTTATCGCGCAGCTCGGCCTGCAAAAACCGGCGGGTTGCCTCGGGCGAATCCATCACCGAGCCTTTGCGCATCTCCTCGGCAAAATGTCGCCGCGCCAGCTCTAGCACGGCTTGCAGTTGGGCAAATTTGGCATCACCTAAGCCTTTGGCCGCTGTGAACTCGGCTTGGCTGGCATTGAGCAAGCCGCGCACGCCGCCAAAATGCCCCAGCAAATCACGGGCTAAATCCACCGCTGAGCGCCCGGCAACCCCCGTGCGTAAAAATATGGCAAACAACTCCGCATCCGATAGCGCAGCCACACCAAATTTGAGCAGCCGCTCGCGCGGACGTTCATCTGCAGGCCAATCGGTAATTGCCATGAGCAAGGCTCCGTTAAAAATAAAACCCCAGCATACCAAGGGCGTTGAGCCGATTTAACGCCGCCCGCCCACCGCCAGCAAAACGTGTTCAGCTAACCATTGGTTAATTTGCTGCTGAACCAAGGGTGATAACTGTGCGGCTGCTTGGTTTAGCTCTTGGGCTAACGAGGCAACAACCCAAGCCATCGGCTGCGACGGATTGACATGCATCAATTGCAACAGCCGCGCGCTGGCCGCAGAGAGGGCATGGGTTTGTACGCGGCCTGCCGGATCACGCACCAAGACTAAAAAAGTGGGGGTTTGGGTGGCGCCAAGGGAATCCAAATCGG
>DZCK01000131.1 GCA_022730245.1 Halothiobacillus neapolitanus | reverse complement strand
GGGCAGATGATATGCAAGGCTACTTGAAAAATCCGCGAGATACCCAAACTTTACGCTAAAGTATTTGCCCAACAGCAGGCCAAACACTTGATTTGGTGCTTTTACCCGATCAGATTTTAATTAGGAGCGAAAAAACCGCCATGAAACGTATTTTTCTGTTTTTGTTGACCAACTTAGCCGTGATGGTGATTCTATCCTTGGCTTGGTTTGTTATCTCTAAGGTTTTCGGCCTTGGCGTCACCATGGATAAAAATGGCATTAATTACGGTTCGACCCTCGTGCTCGCGGCCGTGTTTGGCTTTGGTGGCTCGCTGATTTCTTTGATGATGTCCAAATGGATGGCTAAGCGCAGTGTGGGTGCACAGGTCATTGAGCAACCCAGCAATGAAGCGGAGCGTTGGTTGCTGCAAACCGTTGAGCGTCAAGCAAAAATGGCCGGTATTGGCATGCCAGAAGTGGCCATTTATGATTCACCTGAAATCAATGCGTTTGCCACAGGCGCCAGCCGGAACAATGCCTTGGTAGCCGTTTCAACCGGTTTGCTTGCCAATATGTCACGCGATGAAGCCGAAGCGGTGCTCGGGCATGAAATTGGCCATGTCGCCAACGGCGATATGATTACCTTAACCTTGGTTCAAGGCGTGGTGAATACTTTTGTTATTTTCTTTGCCCGTATCGTAGGTTATTTCGTTGACCGTGTTTTATTGAAAAATCAAGGGGATGGCCCTGGCATTGGCTTTTATGTCACCACAATTGTGGCTGAGATCATTTTTGGCATCCTGGCCAGCACGATTGTGATGTGGTTCTCGCGTCAGCGGGAGTTTCGTGCCGATGAAGCGGGCGCCAAATTTTCTTCCCGCGCTAAAATGATTGCCGCTCTTGAGCGTCTTAAATTGAATTACGACACACCAGCCCAGCTACCGGCTCAGATGACGGCGTTTGGTATTTCTGGCCACCAAAGCAAGTTTGGTCAATTATTTATGTCTCATCCGCCCTTGGATGATCGTATTGCCGCCTTGCGCCAAGGCGCAAACGCTTCGGTAGGCGGGCGAACCAGCACCGTGCAATAAGCAATTCATGTCTGCTTGAATCAAAAGCCCACAGGTTAAGGTGGGCTTTTTTTGTTTTTATTGCCTTTGAACTTGTACACTCATCATTGGTTCTGAGTCGCAGAAGCGTTAAACGATGCCGGTAGGTGGGGGAGGTTGCGATGAGCGTGCTGTATTTATTTGTGCCAATTAGTATGGTGATTGCGGGTATTTTGGTTTGGGCGGCGTTTTGGGCTATCCGAAATAATCAATATGAAGATTTAGAAGGCCCGGCTCATCGCATTTTACTCGATGATGATGATCCTAGAATCCCGACCCAGCCAGATGGCGCCAACCAAGCTAAAACACCGCCTCGCACAACGGTGGATACGAATCAAATACCTAAATAAAAAAAGCCGCATTGGCTGCGGCTTTTTACGTTAAAGCGGCTGGTTACTTTACCCGCATGCCAGGGGTGGCACCCACATCGGGGGAGAGGATAAATAGCCCACCATCGCCATTGCTTGCCGCTAGCACCATGCCTTCAGATAGGCCAAATTTCATTTGGCGAGGCTTTAAGTTGGCAACCATCACGGTGTGCCGGCCAATCAGGCTGGCGGGGTCGTAGGCAGATTTAATGCCTGCAAAAACTTGACGGGGGTGTTCTTCCCCAATATCGAGCGTTAACTTTAAAAGTTTGGCGGCTCCTTCAACCTGTTCGGCATGCACAATGCACGCAATGCGCAAATCAACCGCAGTAAAGGCATCGATGCCAATTTCTGGCGCAATGGGTTCAATCGGTGCCTTTTTGGGTTCAGTCGATGGGGGTGTGGTGGCTTGCATGAGTGTTTGCGCCTCTTGATGGGTTGCCGCTAAGAGGGCATCGGTTGCTGATTGCTCGATGCGCGTCATGAGCGGTTCAAAGGGATTAATTGCGTGTGCGACCAAGGGGGTGGCCATGTCTTCCCAGCGCAAAGTGCTCAGATTCAAAAATTGAGCCGCTTTGGCGCTCATCTCCGGCAGTACAGGGGTGAGATAGGTCATTAAAATTCTAAAAGCGTTCAAGCCATCGGTGCACACGCCTTGCACATCGGGCAAGGTTTCTGGGGTTTTGGCCATCGCCCAGGGTTTTTTCTCATCAATGTATTGGTTCACCAAATCAGCTAGCCCCATAATTTCCCGCATGGCTTGGCCGGTTTCGCGCCGCTCGTAGCGAGTTTTAATGGATTCCCCCGCTGCAATGAGCTGGGTATTGAGTTCTGGGGCGCTTAAGGTGTCGCTTAATTGATGGTTAAATTGTTTTTGAATAAACCCCGCGCAGCGGCTGGCGATGTTGACAACTTTGCCGACTAAATCGGAATTGACGCGTTGGCGGAAATCATCGAGGCTTAAGTCAATATCATCAATGCTGGCACTTAATTTGGCCGCAAAATAGTAACGCAATGCTTGTGGGTCGAGATGGTTGAGATAGGTGCGTGCTTGGATGAATGTGCCGCGTGATTTGCTCATTTTTTCGCCATTGAGCGTTAAAAAGCCGTGAGTGAACACGGCCGTGGGGGTGCGCATGCCCGCCCCCATGAGCATGGCTGGCCAAAAAAGGGTATGAAAATAGGCAATGTCTTTGCCAATGAAGTGATAAAGCTCGGTTTTGGCGTGCTCGCCCCAATAGTCGGCAAAATTTAGGTTCGTGGATTCGGCGAGTTTTAAAAAGGCGCCAATGTAGCCTATGGGCGCATCGAGCCACACATAAAAGAATTTGCCCGGCGCGCCCGGGATTTCAAAGCCAAAATAAGGGGCATCGCGGGAGATGTCCCAGGCTTGCAAGCCGCTATCAAACCATTCTTGCAGTTTGGCCCGAATGGCGGGTTGGACGCGATCTTCACTGAGCCATTGTTTGAGTTGGCCTTCCATTTGCGGCAGATCGAAAAAATAATGTTCTGAATCTCGCTCAACAGGTGTCGCGCCTGAGAGCACAGAGCGGGGATTTTTTAATTCAGTGGGGCTATAAGTGGCGCCGCATTTTTCACAATTATCGCCATATTGGTCGAGCGCACCGCATTTAGGGCATTCCCCTTTGATAAACCGATCGGGTAAGAACATTTCTTTTTCTGGATCATAGGCTTGTTTAATCGTTTTGCGTGAAATTAGGCCGCGGGCATCCAGTTTTAGAAATACTTCGCTCGCCATTCGCCGATTTTCTTCGGAGTGTGTGCTGTGGAAAATATCAAAACCAATCATAAAATCGGCAAAGTCGGCCTGATGGCTGGCACTTATGTCGGCAATCAGTGCCTCAGGGCTAATGCCCATTTGTTGCGCTTTAAGCATGATGGGGGTGCCGTGGGTATCATCGGCGCAAAGATAGCGACAATCATGGCCAAACATTTTTTGCGCGCGCACCCAAATATCTGTTTGGATGGTTTCAATAATATGCCCTAAATGGAGGGGGCCATTGGCATAGGGCAAAGCGGAGGTAACCAAGATGCGGCGGGGGGATTGGTGAGTCATAAAACGCTAAACGTCCAGGATAAATGTCTTTGAAAACTAAGACGTGAAGTTTAGCATGAGGCCCCTGTTAAATGGCTCTTCATAAGGGTTATTGCGCCATGAAATCCGAGCTTAACTCGGTGCAAATGCCTAGGGAGCCTCTGATTAAATCCTTGGTGAGCCACGAAGGATTTGATCAGAGGCTCCCTAACGATTTAAGCTTTATTCTGAGGGCGTTAAGTGGCTATACCTGGATGATTTTACGAAAATAATGATACTGGGGTTGATGGGTTTTGATGCAATTGGGTTTTGATATTGAACGAGATGAAGCGATTGCCAATACCATGTTGGTAGCCGCGCGCGCGGTGCGCTATTTGCGGATCTTTGATGTGCAGGCGGCGCTGAATCATGCATCGGTTCGCACCGAGTGGCTCGCTGATCCTCAAACCCTGATTGTGGGGCGCGGCAGCAATATTTTGTTTGTGCAGCCGTGGGTCAATAAAGTGGTGCATTTGACAGCGGCACGGTTTGGTTATGTGGATGAGGCTCAAACCATTTTGGCATGGGCAGAAGGCGGTTTGGGGTTTGATGATTGGGTGCGCTGGACCACCAACCAAGGCTGGTATGGATTGGAGCGCTTGGCTGAAATTCCCGGTACCGTCGGCGCGGCACCCATTCAAAATGTGGGTGCGTATGGGGTGCAGCTCTCTGACGTACTGGTTAGCGTGGATGTATGGGATCGTGTGCAGCAATGTCGATCCGTGTTGTCGGCAGCCGATTGTGATTTTAGCTATCGACAGAGTTGCTTTAAAACCGAACCCAATCGCTGGTTTATTTTGCGTGTGACGGTGCGATTGCTTAAAATCCCCGCCG
>DZCK01000263.1 GCA_022730245.1 Halothiobacillus neapolitanus | reverse complement strand
GGCCACCACCATTCAATTAACCCCCGCAGACACCACGCCAAGCCCCTGCCCTGTCATTGCACCGCCGCAGCTACCGCAAGAGGCAAGCCTTGTGCCGATGAGAGAAATCGGCCGGCACATCGACGAAGACGGCATTATTGCCGCCGTGAGTGGCTTGCCGCTTTTTGGCAATAGCGAGGGGTTAATTCCCGCCTTTGGCGTTAACCTAACGCGGCATTATGCTGATTATTATAATTTGGTTTCTTTTCGTTTTGAACAGGCGCTAGAACAAGCACTCAGCACCCATCGCTATTTGGGTGAAATGCTTTGGTACGAATACCCCAGTTTATTTTTCTATAAAGATAAATTCAGCCATCTGCAAGGGCGGGAACTCGCCTCTACCTTGCTTATTGAAGCCGGCCATATCTGCGGATTTAACACGATGGGCGGCATTATGCGCTCCGATCCTTGGTATCAGCTCATTGTGCCGCAATTGCGCGACAAAAATGATTGGATTGCCGGCATCGTTGCCTGCATCAATGCTTTGGGTTGGGGCGTTTGGCGCATTTTTGAACTCATCCCGAACGAACGCTTAGTGATCCGCGCATGGCATCCGTATGAATCCTTAGGCCATTTGCGCCATTTTGGCCCGGCGGATCACCCCATTGATTACTTGATGGTGGGTATTGCCGCATCACTGATGAACTTACTTTATAACGCAGACATTACAACCAAGCCCGATTTAACCTTAGCGTTTTATTATCAAGTAAACCGCAGCAAACAAGGTTTTTGGGGCCAGCAAACGGCCTGCGTCGCGATGGGCGATGCTTACTCTGAAGTGGTAGTTGAACGCGCCATTTTGTAACGAGCTTTAGGTTTTTGCGCCTTATTTGATCATCTTGCTGACTTTCTTTTCACCTTTTGGACGCGATTATTGTAGCAAAAATAAAAATAGCCTATCTCGAAGATGATGCCAGCATGGCCGCCCTCGTGATGGAATATCTCGATGAGGCGGGTTTTGATGCCACTTGGT
>DZCK01000262.1 GCA_022730245.1 Halothiobacillus neapolitanus | reverse complement strand
CGTCAAGCGTGGGGAATCGTTCACGGTCATAGCACGCTTGGATAAGCTGCGTGTACGCTCCGTGCTCAAGCATGGAGAGTCGTCCACACTTCTTCGCGTAGTCTCCAATGTGGAATTTGAAATAATTCATGCCGCAACCCCATCACGCATCAACAGCTTGCGGATGTAATCAAGCCCGCGCTGATAGACAAGAGTTTTTTATTGATAATCGTGTCGCCATTGGGCTTCTGGAATTTCTGCTCAACCAGTCGAAAGTGGTTCGCGTCAATGTGCTTTTGATACGGTTCGTTGTTGGCTTGCAGAACACCGTGATCGCGCAAAAACTGGAACAGACGATTGCGGCCAATGCCCATGTCAAGAATCTTGGCCGCACTGCCAATATCAATCGCCGTTTTGCTCCCGGCCACTGCGTCGTAAAACTCGACCTTGGGCGCGGCTTCGGCAATTACAGCCTTGGCCGCCAGCAACTCGCGCTCTTTGGCCGCAATGACGTTATCTGCAACCTTGAGGGCGCGGGCAATAATGACCGCCGGATCAGTCTCAAGCTCCTGGCCTGCGATATACCCGCCATTTTTGCGGATGGACGGTAAAACCTCAGAAGTCACCCATTTTTTGAATGCCTTGGCCTCTGGCTTGCGGCTTGTAAATACCAGTGAGTACACGCCGGATTCATTGATAACAGTGACCGATTGCGCGCCGCCAAGGGTGTCGGTAGTAGCGACACCCTTTTCATCGTCATCAAGGCGAGCAACCGCGTCACGCGCATTGGCAATATCCAACACGGCGCACACATCAGCCGCCACAAACCAAGGCTCGCCATCGCGCTCAACCACGCGCACGGCGCGGCCTGTAAATTCAAAGTTGAAAATCTTGTTTTTATCACTCATAATTCACCCACTCGTTTTTGATTTGCCCGGTTAGGTGTTGTCGCACCGTTTGAGCCGGGTATTTTTTTGCCTGCAATTTGGCCAGCAGGCACGGCCATGGAAACTTTTTTGATCGGCGCTGAAAA
>DZCK01000261.1 GCA_022730245.1 Halothiobacillus neapolitanus | reverse complement strand
GGTGCATGAAACCGACCGGAGCAATCACAGTCACCTTGCCGGCGCGCACATCGGCTTCGTCCACCACGCCGCGCACGCCGCCCCAATGGTCGGCGTGGCTATGCGAATAGATGACAGCCGTGACGGGCAAGCCCTCGCCCACATGTTTTTGCAGTAATTTCCATGCGGCGCGCGCGGTTTCGGCGCTTACCATCACGTCATACAAAATCCAGCCCGTTTTGCCGCGAATAAAGGTGATGCTGGCCAAGTCAAAGCCGCGCACCTGATAAATGCCCGGCACGACTTCATACAGGCCGTAATTATTGTTCAAAATGGCTTGGCGCAGCATGGAAGGGTGAATGCTGTCGAATTCGGCCTGTTTTTCCAGGAATTGGAATTGCTCCATATCCCATGCGGCATGCGTGCCGCTGTCCGCCATGATTTTCATTTCGGTCATCGGCGCGATCAGACCTTTTTTGTACTCTTCAAAGTCGCGCTTGTCGGCAAAGGGAAGCTGGGTTTTAGCCTTTTGCAGAATCTCGATGGTGAACTTGGAGGGTGCCTTGCCTTTAGGGTGGAAGTGACCCTTGAGCGGCGTAGCGCCAGCGGGGCGCGCAACGGCATTTTCACCAAGTACGCTGTTGGGAATGGCGAACGCCGTACCGGCGGCGGCAACGGCGCCGAAAAATTGGCGGCGTGGATTGGGGGTGTTACTCATAAAACGACTTTCCTAGATGATGTGAAAACTTAAACCAACGGCAACCAACTGCTTTTCGGCACTCTGCGCCTCGCTTGCACATGAATCAACTGAGCAAAACCATCAGCTATATATGATACTCACGGTGTCCATCACGCCCCATGGCCTGCATCTGCAATCGATCCCGCAATCGATAATTTGCGCAAAGTCGCCACGCGCTTGCTGTAATGCCCTTCCATGCGCGCCAGCACGCGAATCAAAAAGCCCAAGGCACTGATAATGTGCGGGCCTTTGTTCAGCATCACGCACTCGGCGCGAATACTCATCGCCGCATCGGT
>DZCK01000020.1 GCA_022730245.1 Halothiobacillus neapolitanus | reverse complement strand
TTTTTTTGTGCGTGGAAAATTAACCGCGCCGCATGGAATCGTAAAACTCGTTATTGGTTTTGGTTTTTTGCAGTTTATCCAGCAAAAACTCCATCGATTCCAGCTCACTCATCGGGTGTAAGAACTTGCGCAAAATCCACATTTTTTGCAACTCTTCGGTATCCGTTAAGAGCTCCTCGCGGCGGGTGCCCGAGCGATTGATATTAATGGCAGGGTAGACGCGTTTTTCGGCAATCCGGCGATCTAAATGCAATTCCATGTTGCCGGTGCCTTTGAATTCCTCGTAAATGACTTCATCCATTTTTGAGCCGGTGTCGATCAGAGCCGTGGCGATAATCGTGAGGCTGCCGCCTTCTTCGATATTGCGCGCGGCGCCAAAAAAGCGCTTCGGGCGATGCAGCGCGTTGGCATCAACCCCGCCGGTCAGCACCTTGCCTGATGAGGGCACGACGGTGTTGTATGCGCGCGCTAAACGGGTGATGGAATCGAGCAAAATCACCACATCGCGTTTGTGCTCAACTAAGCGTTTGGCCTTTTCGATGACCATTTCCGCCACCTGAACATGGCGCGTGGCCGGCTCATCAAACGTTGAGGCTACCACTTCGCCGCGCACCGTGCGTTGCATTTCGGTGACTTCTTCGGGGCGCTCGTCAATGAGCAGCACGATCAAATCACACTCGGGATAATTGCTGGTAATACTCTGCGCGATGTTTTGTAACATCATGGTTTTACCGGCTTTTGGTGGGGAAACCACCAAGCCGCGCTGGCCTTTGCCGATCGGGGATACGATATCAATAATGCGCGCGGTTAAATCTTCGGTTGAGCCATTGCCGCGCTCCATGCGCATGCGGGAATTGGCATGCAGCGGCGTTAGGTTTTCAAACAACACCTTGCCTTTAGACACATTGGGTTGTTCAAAATTAATGGTGTCGATTTTAAGCAGGGCGAAATAACGCTCGCCATCTTTCGGCGCCCGCACCGTGCCTGCAATCGTATCGCCAGTTTGCAAATTAAAGCGGCGAATTTGTGAGGGCGATACATACACATCAGCGGGACCTGCGAGATAAGACGCGTCCGCGCCGCGCAAAAATCCAAAGCCATCGGGCAAAATTTCAAGTACCCCATCACCAAAAATGGACTCGCCGGTTTTGGCATGCGATTTAAGCAGGGCAAAAATGACATCTTGCTTGCGGGTTCGGGCGATATTCTCAATGCCTAAGGACTCGGCCATGGCAACAAGATCGGTAACGGGTTTTGCTTTGAGTTCGGTGAGATTCATCGGATAGACTTATGCAGCTATAAAAAGGAAGCTAAAACAGCTTGGGTGGAGGAAAACTAGGATGGGTGAAGCGCCAGGTGATGATTGCGCTTATAAGATAACGATGAGTATCGTAAATTGTTTTTGATTTTGGCACAGATTCGGCGAACTGCCAACAGGCAGGCGCCGAAGTAACTGCAATTAAAGCGCGCCGTCGATAAACGCGGTGAGTTGCGATTTGGAAACTGCACCAACTTTGGTGCCTTCGACTTTGCCGTTTTTGAACAGCATTAACGTGGGAATCCCTCGAATGCCATGCGCGCGGGGTGTTTCTGGATTTTCATCAATATTGAGCTTGGCGACTTTAACTTTGCCCGCATATTGCTCAGCGACCTCATCCAAAATGGGGGCGATCATTCGGCAAGGCCCGCACCATTCTGCCCAGTAATCAACCAGAACGGGAAGATCATTTTTCAGCACTTCAGCATCGAAGTTGCCATCATTGATATAGGCGATTTTGTCGCTCACGGTGATACTCCTCAGTGTCAATCATTACCCATGAAGATAGATCATGGATGCGCCATAGGGGATAATTGTTCACGGCCTTTTACCGCTTTGCAAGTTTTAACTGTGATTTCGCCTTGAATCTTCTGAGAATTTTTAACGTACTGCCAATGGATTCCCATGACATTAACTGAGTTGAAGTACATTGTGGCTGTTGCGCGTGAACGACACTTTGGGCGGGCAGCAGAGACCTGTTTTGTTAGTCAGCCGACCTTAAGCGTGGGCGTTAAACGAATCGAAGAGACCCTCGGCGTGCAGATATTTGAGCGCGCCAGCCGCACGGAATTGCGTATTACGCCACGAGGCGAGGCCATCATTGAGCAGGCGCAGCGGGTTTTGCAAGAAGCCGAGCAATTGCAAACGCTGGCTGACGCGGCTAAAGATCCGTTGGTTGGCACCTTGCGGATTGGTCTAATTTATACGATTGGCCCTTATTTGTTGCCGATGCTGATACCCGCATTGCATCAGCGGGCGCCGCGTATGCCGGTGGAGATTGTGGAAGGCTTTACCCACGATTTGGCGCATCAATTGCAGCAGGGGGCGCTGGATGCGGTGGTGCTTTCCCTGCCTTTTAGCGCGCCTCGGCTGGTTATAACCCCTGTGTATCGTGAACCTTTTACGGTGGCCGTGCCAAGTGAGCACCCTTTGGCCGCTGAGTTGGCGCAGGCGGGTAGCGTTTCGATGGCCTCATTAGCCGAGCAAGATTTGCTCATGTTGGGTCAGGGGCATTGCTTTCGCGATCAGGTATTGAGCATGTGTCCTGCTTGCGCGCAGCCAACGAGTACGGGGCGTTTGCAAAAAACACTGGAGGGCGGTTCGCTTGAAACCATGCGCATGATGGTGGCCTCAGGCGCCGGGATGACCGTGCTGCCGTGCTCATCAAACACGGCGCATGCTGATCGAGCCGGTGATTTAATTCGGTATTTTCCCTTTGAGCAACCAGCGCCCTACCGAGATGTGGCCGTGGCCAGCCGCGAGCGATTTGCCCGATGTGCGGCGGTTGATCTTTTGAGCGATTTAATCCGCGCCCATAAACCGACCTGTTGCCTCGCAATATAGGCGCGTTGGCAGAGGGCTTATTCCAGCACCACGACCTGTTCTGCTTGAGGGCCTTTGCGGCCTTGACCAATGTGATATTCCACTTTTTGCCCTTCGACGAGTTGCAGGGTTGAGCCATCCCCGACGGCACGAAAATGGACGAATAAATCTTCGCCATTGTCGCGCACAATAAAACCAAAGCCTTTTTCGGTATTAAACCATTTCACATGCCCGGTTTCGCGTGCAGGCGTTAAGGGCTCGTCAAGAGCCGCTGTGGCGGCGTTTGCGGGTTCTTTGCGGGGCAGAAGGCTGGCTAATAAAATAACAATAAAAATAGTGGCGGTGGTGGCGATAAATCGCAGTGCAGTGGATTCAATGAGCTGCGCCGATTGAATTTGGGAAATTGCCAGTGCGGCAATCAGGGCAATGCCCAGCATAATTAAAGTGGAAAAAATACGGGATTCAGTCAATGTGTTCATTCTTACCTGGTTCTAGAAAAATAGTTTAAAGGGTTCATTCGGATCGGTAGGGTTCCCCACAGTTGCCCTAGCTTCGTGCCTGCCTGTTTGGCAGGGTTTGCGCACGTTTTAAAATGCGCAACACGATACATAAGGCGCTTTTGGGCGCGCGTTTTAACATTTTCACCCACGTGCCTGAGCGAGCCGAGTATTCTGCCCGAAAAAAAGCGGTGTATAAAGTAGCGCTCAGGTTCCATTTGCACGTTATCTTGTTCGGTCGTGCGGGGTATGAGGGTTTGGGAAATAGGCTCTTTCGGCCTATTTTTTTATCTATCACACTGTTTTCTTGAGATATTTTGTTATTTGTCTCGATTTTGCGAGCAGTTGGTCGTAAAATGCACCACCCAAAATGCTAAGAGCGTGGTTGAAAGAGCCTAGGTTGGCAGGGCGCGCTCGCGCATGGGGTTGGGCTTTTATTGTTGATTGATCGGAGTTGTCCGTGCGTTATCCAGAAATTTTTGATGTGATTGTTGTGGGCGGCGGTCATGCGGGTACCGAGGCCGCGCTGGCGGCCGCGCGGATGGGTGCCCATACGTTGCTTGTGACGCATAACATCGAAACCCTAGGGCAAATGAGTTGCAACCCCGCTATCGGCGGCATTGGCAAAGGCCACCTCGTTCGGGAGATTGATGCGCTAGGCGGCGCGATGGCGCGGGCCGCAGACCAAGCGGGCATCCAGTTTCGCACGCTTAACGCCCGCAAAGGGCCTGCGGTTCGGGCAACGCGGGCGCAGGCCGATCGAATTCTTTACAAGGCGGCCATCCGGCAAATGCTGGAGAATCAGTCCAACTTAATGTTATTTCAGCAGGCCATCGATGATCTTATCCTTGAGGGCGATCGCGTCACGGGCGTGCGCACCCAAGCGGGTATTGAGTTTGTAGGCAAGGCGGTGGTGCTAACGGCGGGCACCTTTTTGGCCGGTCAAATTCATATCGGCATGAATAATTATCAAGGCGGGCGGGCAGGCGACCCCCCTGCGCAACGTTTGGCTGATCGGTTGCGCGAGCTATCCTTGGGCGTCGGGCGACTTAAAACCGGCACGCCGCCGCGGATTGATATTCGCTCAATTGATTTATCGGTGATGCAAGTGCAGCCCGGCGACACACCGGAGCCGGTGTTTTCATTTATGGGTTCGGTGGCCGATCACCCGCGTCAAATCGATTGCTATATCACCCACACCAATGAGCGCACGCACGATATTATTCGCGGCGGGTTAGATCGCTCACCCATGTTCACAGGCGTGATAGAAGGCGTGGGGCCACGGTATTGCCCCTCCATTGAAGACAAAATTCATCGTTTTGCCGATAAAGATTCGCATCAGGTATTTGTTGAGCCTGAAGGGCTAACCACCAATGAGATTTATCCCAATGGCATTTCAACCAGCTTGCCGTTCGATATTCAGTTGGCTTATGTGCGCTCGATTCGCGGCTTTGAGCGCGCCATCATCACCCGCCCAGGCTATGCGATTGAATATGACTTTTTCGATCCGCGCGGCTTAAAACCCACGTTGGAAACCCGTGCGATCGCGGGGCTTTATTTTGCGGGGCAAATTAACGGCACCACGGGTTACGAAGAAGCCGCTGCGCAGGGCTTAATGGCCGGCGCGAATGCCGCCGCGCGCGTTCTGGGACGCGAGCCGCTCACCTTGCGGCGCGATGAAGCTTATATCGGCGTGATGATCGACGATTTAATCACCCAGGGCACGCAAGAGCCCTACCGCATGTTCACCAGCCGGGCAGAATATCGCCTCATGCTGCGTGAAGATAATGCCGATCAGCGCTTAACCCCGCTGGGCTATGCGTTAGGTTTGGTGGGTGAGGCGCGCTGGCAGGCCTTTGGTGAAAAACTCGAAGCCATTCTCGCCGAACGCAGCCGCTTGGCGGATTTATGGTTGCATCCCGATCACCCTGAAGTGGCTCATGTGGATAGCGTGATTACCAAGGGCGTTAACGCGTTAGATCTGCTGCGTCGCCCCGAAATGGATTACCCTCATTTGATGCAAGTGCAGAGTTTTGCCCCCCCGGTTCCATTGCCTGCGTTCGTGACGGAGCAAATTGAAATAGAAGTAAAATATGCCGGTTACGTTGATCGGCAGCGCGATGAAGTCAGCCGTACCGTCAAGCTTGAAACGCAAGCGTTGCCCGATGAGCTGGATTATGCGCAAATTCATGGCTTATCCAACGAAGTGCGCGCCAAGCTTTCAGCGCAAAGGCCGAGCACCATTGGTCAGGCTGGGCGGATTTCGGGTGTTACCCCTGCCGCCATTTCCTTGTTGCTGGTGCATTTAAAGCGCCGTACTTTGTTGGCGGCCTCCGCTTGATGGCTTTGCCAACCCCTACCCCCAGGGCTGCGCTGGCAGAACAGATAGCGGCCGATATGCTGCAGATGCAGCAGCCCGTGTCGCCCGAGGTGGCGGAACGCATCGCCGCTTACCTGCAGTTGCTGGCCAAATGGAATCGCGCCTATAACCTCACCGCCGTGCGGGCATTACAAGACATGCGCGTGCGCCATGTTTTGGATTCAGTGGCGGTGCGCCCATGGATTAAATCAGCGCAACGCTTACTTGATGTGGGCAGTGGACCCGGTTTGCCCGGCATTATTTTGGCGCTGGTCGATGACACGTTAGATGTCACTTTAATTGATGCCAACCTTAAAATGACGCGCTTTGCCGAAGCGGCCGTGCGCGAATTGTCGATTAAAAATGTGACGATTGTGCGCGGCCGCGTCGAAACGTATACGGGCACACAGTACGATCAAATCATTTCGCGCGCATTTGCCAGCACCACCGATTTTCTGAGCTTGACCGAACATTTAGCCTCACCGAATGGCGTATGGTTGGCCATGAAGGGGCGGCCAGATGAGACAGTACATCCGCCGTTTATTTGCCGCGCAACGCACACACTGATCATTCCGGGTCTTGATGCCCAGCGTCATCTGCAAATTTACCAAAAAGAGGTCGCATCATGAGCTGGACGCTCGCCATCACCAACCAAAAAGGCGGTGTCGGTAAAACGACCACGGCCGTCAATCTTGCGGCGGCATTGCAGGTACTGGGTCAGTGCGTACTCTTAATCGACATGGATCCACAAGGCAATGCCACCGTGAGCTCCGGTTGCGATAAATCCGCGCTGGCGCTCAGCATGGCCGATGTGCTGCTTGATGAGGCACAAATTACCGAGGTGATTGTAAAAAGCGAACCCGCTGGTTTCAGCCTGTTGCCTGCTAATATCGAGCTGGCTGGCGCTGAGTTTCAGTTAGTAAGTCGCATTGGTCGAGAAACAAAGCTGCGCCGCGCCCTCATGCCCCTGCTGGCAAATTTTGATTTCATTTTAATCGACTGCCCCCCCGCGCTAAATACCCTAACAATTAACGCGCTGGTCGCGGCAGATGATGTGTTAATCCCCGTGCAATGCGAATATTTTGCGCTTGAGGGCTTAAGCTCGCTTTTGGAAACGATAGAGCAAGTTCGTCTGGCCTTGCAGCCCGCTTTAGGCGTGGCGGGCGTCGTGCGTACCCTGTATGACGCGCGAAATTTACTGGCACAGCAAGTATCCGAGCAACTGTTGGCCCACTTTGGCGCGCAGGTGTTTAGCACCTTAATTCCCCGCAATGTGCGCTTAGCAGAGGCGCCGAGCCATGGTCTACCTGCCGCATTTTACGATCGAAATTCCGCCGGAGCACAGGCCTATGATGAGCTCGCAAAGGAGCTCATCACGCGCTCAACCGTGCGCACCGATCGCGCAAGCAAAGTGAGAAGCGTTTATGACCGTTAAGAAAAAAGGCTTGGGGCGTGGCTTAGATGCCCTGCTTCGCTCCAGTGAATCCCAAGAAACACAGGAAGTGCACTATCGTGATGTCGCAGTAGAGCTAATCCACGCCAGCCCATTTCAGCCCCGCACGCATTTCGATCAAGAGGCGCTCCAAAGTTTGGCCGACTCGATTCGAGCGCAAGGACTGATACAGCCAGTCGTGCTGCGCCGACGATCCGGAGAATATGAGCTGATCGCGGGCGAACGGCGCTGGCGAGCGGCACAAATGGCGGGTTTGCAACAAATCCCCGCCATCATTCGAGAAATAGACGATACACAAGCCGCAGCCCTCGCGCTCATCGAAAACTTGCAGCGGGAAGATCTCAATCCAATTGAGCGGGCAGAAGCCATGCGGCGCCTGATCCTCGAGTTTAAAATGACCCACCAGCAAGTCGCCGATGCGCTCGGCCTCTCGCGCCCCGTTGTGAGCAACGCACTGCGATTGCTTGATCTGGCAATGCCTGTGCGCACCCTGTTGCAAAATCAGCAATTAGACGCCGGTCATGCGCGCGCCTTAGCCACATTGCCCGTCGAGCAACAAATTGAATTAGCAGAAAAAATTAGCGCAAAAGCGCTCACCGTCCGCCAAGTTGAGAGCATGGTGCGCAAGCTGAGTGAGCCGGCACCAGCCAAAACGCCAGAGGGAAAAACAGATCCCGATACCGATGCCTTAGTGCGTAAAATGACAGACGCGTTGGGTCTGCCCGTTGAGCTTAAGCGCACCGAAAGCGGGCGGGGGGTGGTGAGCCTGCGTTTTAGTGATGCCGAGCAATTAGAACTAATTTTGCGGCGCTTGCTGGTTGATAATTAACCGAGCAAAGCAAAAACGGACGACACACGGCTATTCATAGCCTTGGCAACAGTTGTTGATGCTGAAATATGACGGTACACTAGCCACCAAATTTTGGCCGCAGAGATTACGAGAATCATAATGGCCGATCAGAACAAAAACAAAAACACCAATTCAGCGCAGCAAGAGGGATACTTTGCGCTTCGTTTGCGTGGCTTGATGAATGTGGGCGCGGGCAATGTGTTTGCCTCAACCGTTATCGCCGGGTTGTTGTTGGGTTTTCTGGTTGATCGATGGCTCGGTATTGCGCCCATCGCCATGCTTATCGGTGGGCTGCTCGGGTTTATTGGTGGCATGCGCAATGCGCACCGTTTAATGATAGCGAAACATAATGACGATAATGTCTGAAGGAATCGCGCGGCGTGGCCAACGGGTGCTAGTAATCCAGCTGGTTGTCGCGCTACTAGCCGGTGCGTTAAGTTTTATGTTGGCTGGCGTACCGGCGTTAAATGGCATCATTGGGGGTTCCATGATCGCTATTGTGCTGATGTTAATGCTGCGGTTCACGATGCAAAAAGCCAGTGAGCTTGCCGTGGAATCGCCGCAAACCAGCATGAGCGTTATGTATGTTGGGGCGGTGTTGCGTTTCATCATGATATTGGTGATGTTCGCAATAGCGCTCGGTGGATTTAAATTATTGCCAACCTATACCGTTGGTGGCTTCATCGGAATCATGATTGTGGGCGTGGTGTTCTCGCGCTCCCGTGATTCGGGGCGGCCAATCAGTAAAACAGATTTGAACTAGGATTTAAGGAGAAGCTCGTGTCTACAGAAACCGCCGGCGGCAGCTCGGTTGAGTACATCCAGCATCATTTGGCCAACCTATCGGTTGGGCAAGGGTTTTGGCAACTTAACATCGATACATTGATTTTCAGCTTTCTGCTGGGAGCATTGATTTTATTTGTGGCGATGAAAATCGGCCAAAATTTACGCACAGAAACGCCGGGGCGTTTTCAAAATGCGGTAGAGGGCGTTCTGGAGTTTGTCGATAACCAAGTCAAAGATTCCTTTGGTGGCAAAGCCCCCACGTTAATTGCGCCGTTAGCGTTAACGATCCTTATTTGGGTTTGGCTCATGAATTTCATGGACTTAATTCCGATCGATTTATTGCCCGCCATCGCGCATGGCTTAGGGATACCGCATCTGAAAATTGTGCCTACCACCGATTTGAATACACCGCTGGCAATGGCGCTGGTCGTGTTTGTTCTCACAATTTACTACAACATCAAAGTTAAGGGTTTTGGCGGTTACTTGAAAATGTTCTTGTTCCATCCCTTTGGTAAGTTTTTTGTGCCCATCAATGTGGTCATGACGTTAATCGAAGAACTTGCCAAGCCCATTAGCTTGGGTTTGCGGTTATTCGGTAACATGTTTGCTGGTGAATTGGTTTTCATGCTGATCGCTCTGCTCACTTTGGGTGCTACCTTAAGTGCAAGCCTATTGATTTGGTTCCCGTTGCAGGTTGTGCTGGATTTGGCTTGGCTGATTTTCCATATTTTGGTCATCTCACTTCAAGCGTTCATCTTTATGGTATTGACCATCGTGTATTTGGGTATGGCGCACATCGATGCGGATTCCCATTGATTTTTGCTTAAGATTTCTTGTTTCGTTTTTTAACTGTTCGTCTGAGGAGACTTTAAATGACCCCTGATATGCTTGCGACAATTTATGCCTACACAGCAGTAGGCGTTGGTGTGATTCTGGCTGCGGCTGGTTTAGGCTCAGCGATTGGCTGGGGCTTGATTTGCTCTAAAACACTGGAAGGCATCGCTCGTCAACCAGAAATGCGTCCTCAGTTAATGACCAACATGTTCATTTTTGCGGGCTTAATGGAATCATTTCCGTTCATTATTTTGGCATTCGCCATGTGGTTCCTGTTCGCCAACCCGTTTGTTGGTGCTTTGACCGCAGCTATTAGCGCCCTGCCCAAATAAGTGGTTGAATTTTTAAGACTGAGGTCTGCGCACTATTCATGCGCGCAGATTACGGATTCTTACAAGCTTCAAGCAATACAAAACCACAAAAACCCGAGGGAAAGCTGTGAATATTAATATCACACTGTTAGCTCAGATTATCGCTTTTGTGATACTTGTTTGGTTGGTCAGCAAATACCTCTGGACACCGCTTTCTGCCTTAATGGAAGCGCGTCGCCAGAAAATTGCTGATGGCCTTTCGGCATCCGAACGCGGCAAGCATGAGCTCAAATTAGCGCAAGAGCGTTCAGCAGAAATCCTGCGTGAAACCAAAGAAAAAGCAAACGACATCGTGGCTCAAGCCAATGCGCGCGCCAATCAGGTTCTTGAAGACGCGCGTGTAAATGCGAAAGTTGAAGCGGAGCGTATTGTTGCGCAAGCATCGGCTGAGATTGATCGCGAAGTTAATCGTGCGAAAGAAGTTTTGCGCACCCAGGTTTCTGCCATTGCAGTTACGGGCGCAGAGCGAATTTTGAAGCGCGAAGTTACGATCAAAGATCATGAAGCCGCGCTTGCTGATCTGATTGCGCACATTTAAGGACATAAAAGGTAAAGCATATGTCCGAAAATATCCAAGTTGCTCAATCGTATGCAAGAGCCGTTAATGAACTGTGCGGGGCGGCAAGTTCTGCTGCGGCGTGGTCAAAACAACTTCAATTTTTGGCCGATGTCGTTAACAACGCAGAAATGCAGAAATATCTTGGCGATGTGGCTCGATCCTCAGAGGCTCGCACACAAGGCTTTTTGGCCGTGGTATCTAGTGAGCTAGATGCGCATGCCTTAAATCTTGTTCGGCTCATGGGTGAAAATGGGCGTATTGGGATTCTGCCAGAAGTGGCCGCCCAGTTTGAGCTCCTGCGCGCCGAAGCTGAGCACCGAGTATCTGCAACCGTTGTTTCTGCGCATCCATTAACGGAAAGCGAAATTACCCATATTAAATCTGCGCTGAATAAGCGATTGAACCGATCAATTGATCTTTCAACACGAGTGGATGCTGCCTTAATTGGTGGTGCTGTTATTCGTGCGGGAGATTTGATAATTGATGGCTCAATGCGCGGCGGCATCGATAAACTTGCCACTCAACTGAGTCGCTAAGGAGATCACATGATCAATCCCTCTGAAATTAGTAATCTGATTAAGCAACGCATTGAGAATTTCGATCAAAGTGCGGATATTCAAACCGTTGGCACCATCGTCTCGGTTAGCGATGGTATTTTGCGCATTCACGGCTTAAATGACGTGATGTTGGGCGAAATGGTTGAATTGCCCGGGGGCGGCTTTGCGGTCGCCATGAACCTCGAGCGTGATTCTGTTGGCGCTATTGTGCTCGGTGGTTATGACCATCTGCGTGAAGGCGACCAAGTCAAATGCACCCAGCGTATTCTTGAAGTGCCCGTAGGCAAAGAGTTGCTGGGGCGCGTGGTAAACACACTAGGCCAGCCGATTGATGGCAAGGGTGATATCGCTGCCAAAATGACTGCAGCGATTGAAAAAATTGCGCCGGGCGTTATTGAGCGCCAAAGCGTTGATCAGCCCCTGCTCACGGGTATTAAAGCCCTTGATGCCATGGTGCCGATCGGCCGTGGACAGCGCGAATTAATTATTGGTGATCGTCAAACGGGTAAAACCGCTGTAGCAATCGATGCCATCATCAACCAAAAAGGCAAGGGCGTTTATTGCGTGTATGTCGCAATTGGCCAAAAAGCCTCGGCGATTGCGAACGTTGTTCGCAAGCTTGAAGAATATGGCGCACTGGAATACACCATCATTGTGGCGGCAACCGCTTCTGATCCTGCGGCTATGCAGTATCTTGCGGCCTACGCAGGCTGCACCATGGGCGAATACTTCCGTGACCGCGGGATGGATGCGCTGATTGTTTATGATGATTTAACCAAGCAAGCCTGGGCTTACCGTCAAATCTCATTATTACTGCGTCGTCCTCCGGGTCGTGAGGCTTATCCTGGGGACGTGTTCTATTTGCATTCACGCCTCCTTGAACGTGCGTCGCGTGTCAATGCGGATTATGTTTCTGAGTTCACCAAAGGTGAGGTTCAAGGTCAAACCGGTTCTTTGACGGCATTGCCTATTATTGAAACCCAAGGTGGCGATGTTTCTGCATTTGTTCCGACCAACGTGATTTCCATCACTGATGGTCAAATTTTCTTGGAAACAGATCTTTTCAACTCAGGTATTCGTCCTGCGATTAACCCCGGTATTTCGGTATCTCGTGTTGGTGGCGCTGCGCAAACTAAAGCGGTTAAGAAATTAGCGGGCGGCATTCGTACTGATTTGGCGCAATACCGCGAATTGGCTGCATTTTCTCAGTTTGCCTCTGATCTTGATGAAGTGACGCGCAAGCAGCTCGAACGGGGCAAGCGGGTAACCGAATTAATGAAGCAGAAGCAATTTAAGCCATTATCCGTAGCTGAAATGGCGCTGTCTCTCACGGCAGCCAATGATGGCTATTTGGATGATGTGCCCGTTGAAAAGATCAACGATTTTGAAACCGCATTGCATGATTATGCGGCTGCCAATGCCAAAGAACTTGCGGAGAAGATTGGCAACAGCGGCGCGTACAATGATGAAATTGCAGCCCAAATCAAGCACGTGATCGAGTCCTTCAAATCGAAGGGCGTTTATTAATCAGGGGGCGATGTCATGGCCGTAGGCAAAGAGATTCGCACCAAGATTAAAAGCGTGCAGAACACGCGCAAGATCACAAAGGCGATGGAAATGGTCGCCGCATCTAAAATGCGGCGCGCTCAGGAAGCGATGGAAGCCACTCGGCCTTATGCCGAGAAGTTTCTTGAGGTGGTAGGTCATATCACCAACGCGCATCCTGAGTTCCGTCATCCATTGATGATCGAGCGTGAGGTTAAGCGGGTGTTAATGATTGTTGTCACGACCGATCGTGGTTTGTGCGGCGGTCTTAACGTCAATTTGCTTAAGCAGGTGCTGCTGAAGATTAAGGATTATCAGAAAAATGGGATCGAGGTCGACGTGATTCCGGTCGGAACCAAAGGTCGGTCTTTTTTCAAACGCTATGGCGGCAATGTGCTTGCCTCTGTGACGCATATGGGCGATAAACCCAGTTACGCCAAAATGCGCGGTGCAATTACAGCGGCAATGGGTGCTTTTGAGCAAGGTCATGTTGATCGCATCGAAATTGCACGTAATACCTTTGTGAACTCAATGGTTCAGCGCCCAGTGGTTGAGCAGCTGGCACCCTTGGTTTATACCGAGTCTGCCGAGTTGAAGCATCGCTGGGATTATCTGTATGAGCCAGATTCTCATGCGGTATTAACGGCCGTGCTGAAGCGATATATCACGGGGCAAATTGTGTCTAGCGGCATCGAGAACGTGGCCTGTGAAATGGCTGCACGTCGAATTGCCATGAAGAACGCGACCGATAACGCAGGCGACATGATTAAATCATTGAAGCTGATTTATAACAAAGCGCGTCAAGCGGCGATTACGCAAGAAATTTCTGAAATCGTATCGGGTGCAGCAGCGGTTTAATGACCCACGGGTTAGCTAATTTTATATTTTTGAGGGTACAGACATGAGTTCTGGAAAAATTGTCGAAATCATCGGTGCCGTCATCGATGTCGAGTTTCCGCGTGACGCGGTTCCCAAGGTTTATGATGCGATTAAAGTCGATCAAACAGGCTTGGTTGTAGAAGTACAGCAGCAAATTGGTGATGGTGTGGTTCGTGGTATCGCGATGGGTTCATCCGATGGCTTGAAACGGGGCATGCAAGTGAGCAGTACCGGCGCGCCCATTCGCGTTCCCGTGGGTAAAGGTACTCTGGGTCGTATTATGGACGTGCTGGGTCACCCCATTGATAACGCCGGTGACGTTGTTTGTGATGAGACATGGTCGATTCACCGCAAGCCGCCTTCATTTGATGAGCAATCCAGCAGCACTGAGTTGCTGGAAACGGGCATCAAGGTGATTGATTTGCTGTGCCCCTTTGCAAAGGGTGGCAAGGTTGGCCTGTTCGGTGGCGCCGGTGTGGGCAAAACGGTCAACATGATGGAGTTAATCCGGAATATTGCGGTTGAGCACAGCGGATATTCTGTATTTGCCGGCGTGGGTGAGCGGACCCGTGAAGGGAACGATTTCTATCATGAAATGAAAGATGGCGGTGTTTTAGATAAAGTGGCCTTGGTTTACGGCCAAATGAACGAGCCGCCAGGAAACCGTTTACGCGTTGCTTTAACGGGTTTGACCATGGCGGAGTTTTTCCGTGATGAGGGTCGTGATGTCTTGATGTTTATCGATAACATCTATCGTTACACCCTAGCCGGTACCGAAGTTTCTGCCTTATTGGGTCGTATGCCTTCTGCGGTGGGTTACCAGCCGACGTTGGCTGAAGAGATGGGTGTTCTGCAAGAGCGCATCACATCGACCAAGACCGGTTCAATTACGTCAGTTCAAGCAGTTTATGTGCCTGCCGATGACTTGACCGATCCGTCACCGGCCACCACTTTTGCCCATTTGGACGCAACGGTCGTACTCTCGCGAGATATCGCTTCATTGGGTATTTACCCTGCCATCGATCCCTTGGATTCCACCAGCCGTCAGCTGGATCCCCAAGTCGTGGGTGAGGTTCATTACAACGTGGCTCGCTCCGTGCAAAAAACCTTGCAGCGCTACAAAGAGCTGAAAGACATCATTGCGATTCTGGGTATGGACGAATTGTCGGATGACGACAAAGCAGCGGTTTCTCGTGCGCGTAAAATCCAGCGCTTTATGTCTCAGCCCTTCTTCGTGGCTGAAGTATTTACGGGTGCGCCAGGTCGTTATGTCGCGCTCAAAGATACTATTCGTGCATTCCAAGGCATTGTTGCCGGTGAATACGATCATCTGCCAGAGCAGGCGTTCTACATGGTTGGCACAATTGATGAAGTGGTCGAAAAAGCGGCCAAACTCGCCGCCAAAGCCTAATTGGAGGTGCTGATATGGCTATGACCATTCGGGTCGATATCGTGAGTATGGAGCGCCCCATTTTTAGTGGGGAGGCATCTTTTGTATCGATTCCTACTGAAGCGGGTGAGATGGGTATTACCCCCATGCACACCCAAACGTTGGCGATTCTTCGCCCAGGTGAAGTGCGTGTGCATCTCACTGATGGCTCGGTTGTTCGTTATTACGTGGGCTTTGGTGTGCTTGAAGTTCAGCCGATGGTAGTGAGCATAATTGCTGACTGGGCATTGACTGAAGCGGATGCACACGGAATTGATGCCAATGAACTTGAAGCGAAGTTGGCTGAAGAAAGTGTCTACATGCACGATTACGAGCAACGTGGGCAACTGGATTTCACCTCGGCGCAGTCCATTATGATTGAAGCGTCTGAACGCTTGAAATGGGTGCGTTCCATGCGAGGCATGGGCGGCGGACGTCACTAACGACCAATTGCTCTTAATGAATCTTCTACGAAAACCCCGTGGTTGATTCCAATTTATTTTAAAGGAGCTTCGGCTCCTTTTTTTATTGAGGTAGTTATGTTGGATAGGCCAAATTTACGCGATTCAAAACTCCATGTGGTGATTTTGGCGGCCGGCAAGGGCACGCGAATGCAATCAAAGTTACCTAAGGTGCTGCATTCCCTTGCGGGGCGCAGCATGTTGGCGCGGGTTTTAGATGTGGCAGAGCGGCTAAATCCGGTGTCGATTCGTGTGGTGGTTGGGTTTGAGGCGGCTGTCATCCAAACGGCCTGCCCAATGCCCCATGTGACATGGGTTATGCAGGCGCAACAATCGGGCACGGGTCATGCGGTGGCGTGCGCGGTTGCTGATTTGCAGCATTCGGCTGATACCCCTTCTTCCGATGATCGTGTGTTGGTGTTGTACGGTGATGTGCCCTTGTTATCGGTGCCGGTTCTGGCGCCGCTGATTTTGGCATCGCAAGAAAGCGCGCTCGGCATTCTGTCCACGCGGGTAGACGATCCGGCGGGTTATGGCCGGATTATTCGGGATGCGGCGGGTAACATGCTGGCCATTCGTGAGCATCGGGATGCTCTGCCAGATGAACTCCTAATTCATGAGATTAATACCGGCATTCTTATTGCGCGCCTAGGTGATTTGTGTGCGTGGTTACCTCAATTGGCGCCGCATAATGCGCAAGGTGAGTTGTATTTAACGGATATTGTGGGTTTGGCTCGAGCCGAAAATAAGGCCATCACGACGCGGATTGAGCCGGATCCTTTGTTGGTAACAGGTATTAATGATCGCTGGGCCTTGGCTGAAATGGAGCGGGCATGGCAGTTACGCCAAGCGCAGAGTCTTGCGTTATCGGGGACAACGATTGTGGACCCGAGCCGTTTGGATATTCGCGGCGAGGTGATCAGTGGTGTTGATAATTTGATCGATGTCAATGTGGTGCTAGAAGGCCGCGTGACGCTGGGCAATGCGGTCATCATTGAACCTAATTGTGTGCTGCGTAATGTCACGCTGGGTGATGGGGTGCGGGTGCGGGCGTTTAGCCATCTTGATGGCGCCGAGTTGGCATCAGGGGTTGAAGTGGGTCCGTTTGCGCGCCTGCGCCCCGGTACGCATCTCGCGGCCAATAGCCGAGTGGGTAATTTTGTCGAGATTAAAGCGAGCCACATCGGTGCGGGTTCAAAAATTAATCATTTATCTTATGTGGGTGATACCACGATGGGGGCGGATTGTAATATTGGCGCGGGCACGATTACTTGTAATTATGATGGCGCCAATAAGCACCACACGGAGCTCGGGGATTCGGTGTTTGTGGGGTCAGGTTCGCAATTGGTCGCGCCTGTGCGTGTTGGCGATGGCGCCACTATCGGCGCGGGTTCAACCATTACCCATGATGTACCGGCGGGGCATTTAGCGGTCGCGCGCGTGCGCCAAACCATGCGCGCCGGATGGCAGCGCCCCAAAAAAACGGTGAAATAACGGGTGGCGCTACTCGTCAGGAATAAAGCGTTGCAATACATCGTTCAGGTAGCGCGTGCCGCGCGCGGTGGGTTTAATGCGCGTAATTTGCCAATCAATGAGTTGCTCGCGCTCCAGTTGCTGCAGGGTTTCGCTAATCACCTTGATAGGTAGCCCTGTACGCGCAGAAAATAGCGGGACTTCAAATCCGTTCATGAGCCGCAGTGCGTTTAGCATAAATTCAAAGGGCAGCTCTTGGGTGGGAACAGAATGCGCGCTCACCGCAGCCTCTGTGCCTGCGGCGGCTAAATAGGCCGATGGATGGCGCGTGCGCACCCGTCGCTCAATACGATTTTCACCCGCTAAGGTGATTTTGCCGTGTGCGCCCGCACCGATGCCTAAATAATCACCAAATTCCCAGTAATTGCGATTATGTTGGCAGCCATGATGGGGCTGGGCGAAAGCTGACACCTCATAGTGCTCAAAGCCAGCGGCACGCAGCAATGAGAGCCCTTCAGATTGCATGGCATCCAGCGTTTCGTCATGCGGTAATACGGGCGGAAACGCGGCGAACGGCGTATTGGGTTCTAGCGTGAGCTGATACCAAGAGACATGCGGCGGGTTCAGGGAAATGGCCGTTTGCAGATCACAGAGCGCTTGCGCTTGCGTTTGATCGGGCAAACCAAACATCAAATCAATATTAAAACTATTAAGCCCGGCCGCATGCGCCGATTCAATAGCACGATAGGCGGCTTTGACATCGTGAATTCGCCCGAGCCGCTTAAGATGAGCCTCATTAAAGCTTTGTACGCCAATGGAGGCCCGCGTGATGCCAGCGGCGCGATAATCCGCCAGTTGACCGGCCATTTCGGTGCCGGGGTTCACCTCAATGGTGACCTCACGGCAAAATCGCAAATCCAGCAAGGCGCGCAAGCCGCTAAACAGCCGGTCGATCGCCTCAGGGCTGAATAAGCTGGGTGTGCCGCCGCCGAGAAAAATGGTTTCGATTGGGCGCCCCCAAATGAGCGGTAACTCGCACACCACATCGCGCAATAGGGCATCGATATAGGCGCGCTCCGGCAACGTGCCGCCTTTGAGTCCGTGCGAATTAAAATCGCAATAAGGGCATTTTTCCACGCACCACGGCAAATGAATATAAAGCGCCAGTGGTGGGTTTTCGGTAAATTGAAGCAGTTGCATTAGAGTGGATGCGATCCCAGTTGGGTGAGAAGTTGTGCCAGCGCAAATGCCCGATGGCTAATTCGGTTTTTTAACTCAGCAGGGAGTTCGGCCGCGCTTTTGCCGAGGCCTGGTAGAAAAAATAACGGGTCATATCCAAACCCGTGCGCGCCTTGCGGCGTCGTTAAAATTTCTCCTGCCCAAGTGGCGTAGGCCGTTAAGGGGGCGGTGTCTGTGGCATCACGCACAAAAACCAAGGCGCAAACAAATTGAGCCGAACGATTTAAGCTTGGGGCGGCTGACAACTCAGCCAACAGCAAGGCATTGTTTTCACTATCGGTGGCGTTTATACCCGCGTATCGAGCGGAGAAAATTCCAGGCGCACCGCCGAGGGCAGCCACTTCAAGGCCCGAATCATCTGCAATGGCAGGTAAGCCGCTTAACGCCGCCGCCGCGCGGGCTTTAATTAATGCGTTGGCGATAAAACTATGGCCGGTTTCTTCCGGTGGTTCGCCCGCCCAGCGGGTAATAGGGATGAACTCAAGGGTGTTTAAAGCAGAAAATTCATCGCTCATTAAATGGCGCATGGCATCAAATTCACGTAATTTGCCCTGATTATGGCTAGCGATAACAATTTGCGACATTGGTTTTGGCCTTCTTTAATCCCGATAAGCCGCTAGTATAGGCGAATGCGCTTTTTAGGGTCGGCTGGCGCTACGTTGCGTGCCTTTTGGGCGCGCAGAATAACTTCTTGCATTTGGTGTGGGTTTGCGCTAATTTGCCCAACCTATTTTTGGTTCGAATTCGATTAGGCTTGAGGCTGTTATGAAAATTTTATCTTCTTTGAAATCTGCCAAGACACGGCACAAAGACTGCCAGATCGTGCGTCGTCGTGGCAAGGTTTACGTTATTAACAAAACTAACCCCCGTTTTAAGGCGCGTCAGCGTTAAGCCCTTGTTCAGTTTGGGTTGGGTGCTTGTCATCCGCTGCGCTTAACCCGCCTTTCGGCGGGTTTTTTGTATTTAGGCAACGCCCACAATCCGCCTCGTAGCGATGCTTGAAAAAAGCTAAAAACGCCCCACACATTTCCCGATAGTTATTTGGTGCTGATGAGGTAACCCCCGTGAAATTCCACGATTATTACGCCACGCTCGGTGTTGAACGCAGCGCAACGCAAGATGAAATTAAAAAGGCGTATCGCAAGGCGGCGCAAAAATTTCATCCTGATCGTAACAAAGAAGCTGGCGCTGAAGAGAAATTCAAAGAAATCAACGAAGCTTATGATGTCCTAAGCGATGCAGAAAAGCGCCAACGCTATGACACGCTGGGCTCAAACTATCATGCAGGCGAAGATTTTCGACCGCCGCCGGGTTTTGATCCGAATCAATTCGGGGGGCAATATGGCGGCGCGGGGTTCTCTGATTTTTTTAGCAGCATGTTTGGCGATCGGGGCTTTGAGCAAGGCGGCGGGCGCCGCGCCCGTGTGGCGCGGGGGGCTGATTTTGAAATGGCCTTACCGCTAAGCGTTCAAGAGATGATCGACGGCGGTACCAAGTCACTTGCCATTGACCACCCAGAAGCGGGGCGAAAAAACCTTAAAATTACAATTCCGAAGGAATTTGCGCCGGGCAAGCGCATTCGGCTGACCGGCCAAGGCGGCGCGGGGGGGAATGGCGGGCCAGCGGGCGATTTGTATTTGGTGGCGCAGTTGGCGGGCGATAGTCTGTTTACCCTTGATGACAATAATGTTTTGTACGATTTAGCCGTAACGCCATGGGAGGCGGCTTTGGGTGAGAAGGTTAATGTACCCACCCCAACCGGCGGCAAAATTAATATGACGATTCCGGCCGGTTCGCAATCGGGCGCGCGCTTACGGGTGCGCGGGCGTGGTTTGGCGGGAGGGGATTATGTCGTAACAATTATGATTCATACGCCGCCGGCAAAAACCGATGAAGCCCGAGCCTTTTATCAAGAGATGAAGCTATCCATGCCGTTTGAGCCGCGCATGTAAAATGTGCAGTAGAGGGC
>DZCK01000260.1 GCA_022730245.1 Halothiobacillus neapolitanus | reverse complement strand
CATGATGGGAAGCTTGATGAGCGCGCCCAAGGCCATCTGGCGACGGGTTAATATCGCTTGGGTGAGTTTTTTTATCGTCCTTGCCGGGCTCAATTTATATGTCGCCTACAACTTTGATGAAGCCACTTGGGTAAACTTCAAACTATTCGGGCTGATGGGCATTACGCTGGTATTCATGCTTGCTCAAGGCTTGTGGCTTGCCAAACACGCCATCATGATCGACAACGCAGCCGAGCCCGTTGCGGAGACACCCGCACCCAACAAAGAGCCGTAAACTAAGGGGCAATAACGATGTGGTATATGATTTACGGTGTTGATGCTGTCGAAAGCGGTGAAAAACGCAGCCAGGCTCGCCCTGCGCACTTGGCACGTTTACAGGCTTTGCGTGATACGGGACGATTGCTCCTTGCCGGGCCTTTGCCTGATGCGATTGAACCTGGCGCAACGCGCATGGTCGGAAGCCTGATCCTTGCGGATTTTGCCTCACTCGATGAAGCACGTGCATGGGCAGCGGATGATCCATATGCCCATGCGGGTGTGTATCAAGAAACACACGTCCATCCGTGGAAGGGTGTGTTTATGCCCTCCCCTGATAGCAACCCAACTCAACCAACCCTTTAACTTAAAGCTTTGACCTCACTTCAACCTAAGGATGTAACTGCATGAACCTGCTGAAAAAACCGTTGATTCTTGCCATGACCGCCACTCTGCTGCTTGCAGGCTGCGGCCAAAACTCAACCCCGGAAAAAGCTGCCAGCACCACGGCCGCTCCGGTAGAGCAAAAGGATATTCTGGCGATTGTGAATGGTGACACCATCACAGTTGAAGAATTCAACGCCATCAAGCTGCAACTGCCACCGCAAGCCCAAGCCAGCGACGACCAGGTTTTGCAACAACTCATCGAACTCAAGGCCTTGGCACAAAAAGCCGAAGCGGATGGACTGGCCAAAGAAGCCGCCATTCAAGCTGAAATCGAGCGCGCCAAGGAAAGCATTCTGGCTAACCACCTGGTCAAGCGCAT
>DZCK01000130.1 GCA_022730245.1 Halothiobacillus neapolitanus | reverse complement strand
CAGACCCTCGCCCAGCTAAATTTTCGCACCGATTCCTAAAGTCCGACAGGCTGCTCGTGCTATTTGGCAACCCCTAAGCCATTGGGTTCCCTTGGGCGTATGCGCGGTTAACCGCACCCTGCGCGCTTGCGCGGCGCTTAAGGCTGAACCGGTTTCGGGTGTTAGCGATAGGGTTACGTCTGGCACGGGCAATTCGCCCGCGCCGCGCTCGGGCCATTCAATTAAAATTAGGGCTTGCTCATACTCATCACGCAGGCCTAAATCGTCCAGTTCTTCAGGATCGGCCAAGCGATACAAATCTAAATGCAGCACCCGCCGACCGATAAACTCGGCGGTTAAATCATAGGGTTCAATCAAGGTATAGGTGGGGCTGCGCACCGTACCTTGCACCCCGAGTGCGCGCAAAAATGCCCGCGCAAACGTTGTTTTGCCCGCCCCCAGCCCGCCTTCCAAAAAAAACAATCCCGTGGCGGGCGCCGTGCAAGCCAAGGATTGGGCAAGCCGCGCCACGGCCAACTCATCAAGCGCGGGGTATTCAAGCCGCATCATGGCGCGCCACCCATCAAACCATAACAAGGCATAGGCGCTATTAACCCATTAGCCAAGGCCCGAATAGGGGATAATAAATCGGTGGCCGCCGCCCCCCAAGCGCCAGATTCTGCGGCAAGCAACTCGCCAGCCATGGCATGCCAGCACACCGCACGCGTTAACACATCCCGCGCATCCAGCCCCGCCGCTGCACGAATCGCGAGCAACCCACCGATAACCCCCGCCAGCACATCGCCTGTGCCTGCCGTGGCCAATGCTGGGCTGCCACGCCCACAAATCAGAAGCCCATCGGGCAAGGCCAGCACACTGCCGGCTCCTTTTAATACGGCGAGCGCGCCAAAGCGCTGCGCTAACGCACGGGCGGCATATAAGCGATCTAATTCAATATCTTGCGTTGCGCAACCCAGTAAACCCGCCGCTTCCGCAGGATGCGGGGTGAGAATCAAATCCCCTGTTTTTGGCATTTGATGAGAAGCCATCTGGGTAAGAAAAAAAAGCCCGTCGGCATCCACCACCTTCGGGCAGGGCGCCGTTAAGGTAAGCTCTGCTAAAGATTGCGCCCAAGCATCTCGCCCTAAACCCGGCCCCAGTACTAGGGCATCGGCCAAGGGCAGCAAGGCCGCCAACTGGGCGGTATCGGTTATGCCATGCACAATCAGCTCGGGGCGACCAACCCCCAGCATAGCGGCATGCGCGGGGTGCGTGGCCACGACCACCTTGCCAGCGCCCAAGCGCAAAGCCGCCTCGGCTGCCATGCGCGCGGCACCAGCCATGCCTTGATTCCCCGCAATAACCAAAACACAGCCAAAGCTGCCTTTATGCCCATCGCGCGGCTTAGCAGGCAGCGCGGGCACATCAAGCAAAAGCTGGGCTACCCCCGCAGCCACTGGGGCGGGTTGATTCAAATCTGCCCTAATAATTTTCCCTGCGACGGCAGGACCACGCCCCGTAAATAACCCCCGCTTTAAAGCCAGAAAGCACACGGTCACATCGGCATGAATCATAAGCTCGCCGGCACCGGTATCGGCGTGAAGGCCCGAGGGTATATCTGCCGAAATAACGCCCACGCCCCGCTGATGCGCGAGATTAACCGCCCTAAGCCATCGTGCAGCCCCCCCTTCGATCGGCCGATTTTTCGCTAAGCCAATGCCAAAGCCCGCATCGACAATAACATCCAGCCCATCTAATACGGCCTCATCTCGCCCCACCACGCAATCTGCATCATCCGCCTGCAAGGCCACCCACGCTTGCGCTGCGGCACCCCAAGCGCGCGGCGCATCAAACCAGCCAAACAGCACCACAGAACAACCCGCCGCCCGCGCTAATCGTGCCAAAACCAAACCATCGCCCGCGTTTTGCCCCGAGCCTACGAGCACCCCGATGTGCTCTGCGTGCGGCCAATGGGCGCAAAGTTCACGCCAAAGCGCTGCACCGGCCTGAGTCATTAAACCCAAAGCCGTTTCACCCGCCGCAAACAAGGCCTGCTCGTGGGCGTAAAGCTGCTCAGCCGAGAACAATGGCGGCATCGGATGCGATTGGGGCACTAAAATAGCCATTTAACGACGCGGCAAAAAGCCGTGCACTTCAAAAGCGCGCTGCAAAGTAGGCTCTGCCCGAGCGCGCGCTTTGGCCGCCCCATCCGCGAGGAGTTGATCCAGCGCCGCCTCATCGGCTCGAATGGCGTGGAATTTCGCTTGGATAGGCTCTAAAAAGGCAATGACTGCCTCAGCCGTGGCCACTTTGAGCGTGCCATAGCCCTGCCCTGCCAAACGGCTTTCTAACGCGGGGATGGATTCGCCCGAGAAAATCGACAGCAAAGTTAATAAATTCGACACGCCGGGTTTATTTTCAACATCAAACCGAATGTCGGTATCTGAGTCGGTTACCGCGCGTTTAAATTTCTTCAGAATGGTTTTCGGCTCATCGAGCAGGCCGATAAAACTGCCTTCACTTGGGTCAGATTTCGACATTTTTTTAGTGGGGTCTTGCAGCGACATAATCCGCGCCCCCGTCTCGGGGATAAACGGCTCGGGAATAGTGAACACCGCCCCATAAATATGATTAAACCGGGCGGCTAAATCGCGGGTTAATTCCAAATGCTGCTTTTGATCGGCACCCACCGGCACATGGGTTGCCTGATACAACAAAATATCAGCCGCCATCAACACCGGGTAATCAAACAAACCCACCGTAATAGCCGCGCCCGGCCGAGTAGATTTATCTTTAAATTGCGTCATGCGCTCAAGCTCGCCCATGTGGGCATAACAATTAAGCAACCAGCCCAATTCGGCATGCGCGGGCACATGCGATTGCACAAAAATCGTATTTTTCTGCGGATCAAGCCCACAGGCCAAATACAAAGCCACAAAGTCGTAGCAACGCGCCCGAAATTCCACCGGGTTTTGACGCACGGTAATCGCGTGTAAATCCACCAGCATAAATAACGAATCGTGCGATTCTTGCAAGGCCACCCAATTGCGCATCGCACCCACATAATGACTAATCAACAATTGCCCCGAGGGCTGAATCCCCGAAAGCACAATGGGGCGTTTGGCGGTAGCTGGCGTCATAAAATTCTCGTTCAGATTAAATTTAGGTAAGCCGCATGATAATAACAAATTGGCTTCACAGACGATCAAACCGATCCGCCTGCTTCGGCACGCAAATAATTACTTGTCACGCGGGGTGCATTTCGCTAGAATCGCCGCCTCTTTGAATTAATGAACTCTTTTCGCTTCTTTGGGAGCTTATAAAAATGAAAACATTTTCCGCCAAACCGGCTGAAGTGACACGCGACTGGTTTGTGGTCGATGCAACGGGCAAAACCTTGGGGCGCTTGGCGTCTGAAGTGGCGCGCCGCCTGCGGGGCAAGCACAAGGCTGAATTCACACCCCACGTTGATACCGGTGATTACATCATCATTCTTAACGCGAAAAACGTGAAAGTCACCGGCAACAAAGCCCAAGATAAAACGTACCATTTTCACACCGGCTTTATCGGCAACATGAAACACTTCACATTTGAAAAAATGATCGAACGTGCGCCTGAGCGGGTGATCGAAATGGCAGTGAAAGGCATGCTGCCCAAAAACCCATTAGGTCGCGACATGTTCCGCAAACTTAAAGTGTATGCCGGCGCCGAGCATAACCATGCCGCGCAGCAACCTAAACCGCTTGATATCTGATCGGAGTCTCATCATGGCAGTCACCCAAAATTACGGCACCGGTCGTCGCAAAACATCAGCGGCACGGGTTTTTCTTCGCCCCGGCAACGGCGCAATCACCATTAACGGCAAAACCATCGAAGAGTTCTTCGGTCGTGAAACTGCCCGCATGGTGGTTCGCCAACCGCTTGAATTACTTGAGCTCGGCAATCGCTTTGATGTGTTCTGCACCGTCGCAGGCGGCGGCCCTAGCGGCCAATCGGGCGCGATTCGTCATGGCTTAACCCGCGCGTTAATCGATTTTGACGAAAGCTTCCGTGGCAAGCTGCGCACCGCAGGCTTTGTTACCCGTGATGCGCGTGAAGTGGAACGGAAGAAAGTCGGCCTGCGTAAAGCGCGCCGTGCAGTTCAGTTCTCTAAGCGCTAATTCATTCTGCCGCCCTTTCTTGGGTGGCATCGAAAAAACCCGCCGATTATGGCGGGTTTTTTATTGCCCAGCGATTGCCCCAATTAAAGTACCGGGGCATTGGCCTTAACCTAAGGAGCCTCTGAGTAAATCCTTCGTGGCCGAGACGGACTTTTGAGGGATGAGTCGCAAGGCGTGGTACGAAACGAATGGTTATTCCATTCGTGCGTGCCGCAACACCGTGAATCGCCCTCAAAAGCCCGTCCCATGCGGGTTTCAGCCCCTTGTTCATTTAATACGGGCCGCAACACGTCGTTATCGGCCTTGGCATCAATGAATAACTA
>DZCK01000259.1 GCA_022730245.1 Halothiobacillus neapolitanus | reverse complement strand
CGCGTGGAAGTCCCCGGCCTGTCGGATGTTTTATGTGGCGCGGTGCGCCCGGGGCATTTTTCCGGTGTGACCACCATCGTCAGTAAACTGTTTAATCTGGTGCAGCCGGATGTTGCGGTGTTTGGCGAGAAAGATTTTCAGCAGCTCACTATCATTCGGCGCATGACGGCGGATTTGAATTTTAATATCGAGATTGTGGGGCAAGCCACCGAGCGTGAAGCCGATGGTTTGGCCATGAGCTCGCGTAATGCTTTTCTCAGCGTCGATGAGCGCCAACATGCCCCTGCGCTGTATGCCACGCTCAAGCTTATGGCGGAGCAGCTTCGTGCGGGACGCCGCGATTATGAGCGTCTGCAAGCCGAAGGACGCGCCTCGCTTTTGGCCGCAGGGTTTGTGCCGGATTACGTTGCTATTCGCCGCGTCGAAGATTTGGCTGAGCCAAGCTCAGCGGAAGATGCCCTTGTGGTGCTGGTTGCAGCGCGTTTGGGGGCAACGCGCTTAATCGACAATATCCGGGTTTAAGCATGAATCTGGTCGAATTTATCGGTTCAATCGCGGCATTTTTCACCACCATAGCCTTTGTGCCCCAAGTTATTCAGACATGGAAAAGCAAACATGCCCGCGATTTGTCGCTAGGCATGTTTTCCATGTTTACAATCGGAGTGCTGTTGTGGCTGGTGTACGGTCTGCTGATTGAGTCTTGGCCGATTGTTATTGCCAATATCATCACGGCTGGGCTGGCCGGGACGATTTTGTATTTCAAGCTGCGCTTTGGATAATTTTTTTAGCCACAGAGAGCACAGAGGTCACAGAGTTAATCCATGAAGTAGGGTGCACCGTGCTAAACGGTGCGCATAGCGCACCCTACGTTCTAGCCCCGTAGCCTAGCTGAAGCGCAGCGGAATCCGGGGATTTCTGTGCCTGTTGTGATGTTTGCCCCGGATTATCATCCGGGCTACATAAACTCTCTCTGTGCTCTCTGTGCTCTCTGTGTCCTCTGTGGCTAAATTATTCAGAGAATATACCGGCTCA
>DZCK01000258.1 GCA_022730245.1 Halothiobacillus neapolitanus | reverse complement strand
ATGTTCAGACCCGACTCGTATTCATCGGCGGCATCCAGAAGGATTTTTTCGATGGTGCGCGCCAGTTTTGATTCCATAGCAGCAACATGCTCATTTAGCCCGTCGATAGCCCGCTTTGCGAGCTTTTTATCCCAGGCTTCGTAAGCTTCGTCCATGATGTCGGGTGCAGTCAGGCGGTCAATCAACCCCGGCCAAACCAATTTAAGCGCGCGTTTAAATGCCTCGCTATCGGTCAAAAGAGCAACCTCGCGACGCATGGCATCCAGCTCGGTATGGTAAATGTATGCGTCTGGGGCTTGGTCGCCCAGTTTGGTTTTAAGCTCATCAGCCAGCTTTTTGAAAGTTCGCGCGAAATGCTCCTCCAGACTGGTGCTAAACAACTCAGCCAAGCGGCTGGCGCAGCCATTACTGGTCGCCAAAGCATAGACCTCCTCCCAGAGGAACGAGTCACCAATTTCATTGGCGGTTTCACGCTGGAACTTCATCACCAGCGTGCTGGCCATGTCGCCTGCATTCAATGCGCTTTGCTTGCGCCAGCGCGCGAGGGTTTGGCGCTGTTGATCGAGAACTTGAGCGGTCGTTGTAAACATGTCGAACTCCGTTGTTGTAGATGGCGATGCCATGCTAAAACGGTGGTGCGACAAGTTGTGACCAATTGATTGCGAAGTGATGATTGGCTTTGCAGCACAGCGCGCCGCTGGAGCGCGGGAACGACCCCGACCGTCCAGCATCTTTTGCGCGGTCGCGCCATAGCCTGCTTGTAACACGATTGATAGCCACCGTACCGCACGGTATTGATGCGGCACGAATTATATCGTGAAGAGTAGGAGCGGGCTTGCCCGCAAAAAACTGCGCGTTGAAGGCTTCGCGGGCAAGCCCGCTCCTACCGTCAATTCACTGTGTGTCATGACGGATCAATAGCTTTAGGTTTTGGTGGGCGGAACGGGGGAGATTCGGACTAAGCCTATCCACACATTCAAGTGGCAAGGCGCTCACGCGCCCATGCCAACACACCCGCCAAAGCGGCGGGCAG
>DZCK01000129.1 GCA_022730245.1 Halothiobacillus neapolitanus | reverse complement strand
CGGTTTTGCGCACGGCCTTGGGCAGTGGCATTGCTGGCAATGGGTTTGGTCATGCCATACCCGATGGCCTGAATGCGGTTATAAGGCACGCCATATTGCGATAAGGCACTGGCCACGCTTTGCGCCCGATTTTGCGACAACTGCTGGTTATAGGCCGCAGAACCGGTGGAATCGGTGTTGCCTTCAACCCGCACGATGGTGCCGGGGTATTGATTAATGCTTTGCGCCAAATTTTGTAGCACGGGCATAAATTGTGGGTTAAGGCTGGCACTGTTGGTGGCAAAGGTAATCGCTTCAGGCGCTTGCAAATGAATGCCATCGCCTTGACGCTGCACCTCAACCCCGGTATTCGCCATTTGCTGCTGCAATTGCGCCGCCTGTTTATCCATCTGATTACCCAGCAAACCACCAATACCCGCGCCCACTACCGCGCCAATTAAGGTGCCGCCGGTTTTATTGCCACTACCTGCAATTAAATTACCGGCCAAAGCGCCCACACCTGCGCCCACCGTGGCACCCGTTGTGGTGCGACCATACTCGCCCTGATACGGGTTTTGCGCGCAACCGGCCAATACGGTTAAAGAGGCTGCCAAGCCCATAATCATGATTTTTTTCATCTGTCCATCTCCTGATTTCAATGTTAAAAAACTAACCATAACCAACAACGTTACCCACCTACTTTCGATAGATTACCCAGCGCTGTCAACAAAGACGCTACATCATAGGCCGTGTGCGCCGCGCTAAAAGTAAACCGCAAACGAGCGGAGCCAGCAGGCACCGTGGGCGGGCGAATGGCGGGCACCCAAAAACCCGCTTGCGCCAAAGACTGTGACGCAGCCAACGCCGCCGCACTATCGCCGATCAGCACCGGCTGAATGGGGGTATCGGAGGCCATGAGCTGCCAGTCTGCCGGTAGCGCTTGCTTAAATTGCTGCACCCGGGCACGCCACGCGGCGCGCAAATCATCCCCCGCTTGCACTAACGCCAAGCTCGTTAGGGTCGCATATGCCAAGGCCGGCGGCTGTGCGGTCGTGAACACATAGCTGCGGGCGCGCTGCATAATTACATCAATCGGTTGCGCGGCGCCGGCGATAAACGCGCCCGCCGTGCCAAACGCTTTGCCCAGCGTGCCCACCTGCAACAGGTACTCCGGCGCGCCGCCTGAGGCTAAGTACTGGGTTAAGCCCAAATGCGCGAGCGAGCCCCGCCCCGCATCACCCCACACGCCAAACCCATGCGCATCATCCACCACAAGCCAAGCATCAAATTCTTCTGCCAGCGCCATAAGCGCCGCGAGCGGTGCCACATCGCCATCCATGCTAAAAACACCATCGGTGAGAATCATGCGCACGCCGGTTGCGCGCAAGAGTTGGCGGCGGGCATCGTCGATATCCGCATGGCGATAGCGCAGAAGTTTAGCGCCTGAAAGCTTTGCGGCATCCACCAAGGATGCGTGATTGAGCTTATCGGCAATCACGGTATCGCCCCGCCCCATCAAGCCACCCACCACGGCCAGATTGGCCATGTAGCCGGTGGATAACAGCAAGGCGCGCGGCACAGATAGCCATTGAGCCAGCAGGGATTCCAGCTCGGCATGAGGTTCAAAATGGCCGTTCACCAAGTGCGCCGCGCCCGAACCCACCCCCCAGCGCGCCGCGCCCGTCTGCAAGGCGGCAACCAGCGTGGGGTGATTGGCTAAACCCAAATAATCGTTACTGCAAAAGGTGATGCGCGCACGCCCATCCATCTGCATCACCGGGCCTTGCGGGCTTTGCCCTGTGTGTAATTTGCGCTCTAAGCCCTCTGCACGGCGGGAATTTAACCACTGTGTCCAATCGCGGGTTGTGATAATTTCAATCCTCTTAAATAACCGTGAAATGCCTAGGGAGCCTCTGATCAAATCCTTCGTGGCCGAGACGGTCTTTTGAGGGATGAGTCGCAAGGCGCGGTACGAAACGAATGGTTATTCCATTCGTGAGTGCCGCAACACAGCGAATCGCCCTCAAAAGCCCGTCCCGAAGGGTTGTTGCCCAAAAGACGCAACCCATCGTTATCGGCCTTGGCGTCTTAGAGTAACTAAGACCGGCGGCTTTTGGCTCGTTTTGCGGCTTTTGGATCAGCAACTCGGCTCACCAAGGATTTAATCAGAGGCTCCCTAATTTATGCGCTTGCCCGTTAATATTTTTCTTTGGACATTTGGCGCGACCCTCTTGCCCGTGTTGGCCTTGGTATGGGGGGTTACCGCCTTTAGTGAGCATCGCTTTCAGGCCGAAGTCAATCGGGAAATTAGCGATAACATCCAGGCGCTCACCGGTGAAATTAATAACCGCCTGCGCTACGAGCGAGAAGTGCTGCGCGGCATCGCCCACGCCCAACCCATTCAAACCATGCTGAATGTACTGACCGCATCCGCGCAGGGCATTCGCCACCCGGATCTAACCTCCGATCGCATCCGCGCCAATTCGTTTCTGGCGGGCTTACAGCGCACCGTGCCGGGTTTAGGCAGCATTCGCATACTCGATGCGGCGGGCAACACGGTCGTTAAAACAACGCTGGGGCGGGCAGCCTCCCCCACGTTCCCAAGCTTAAGCCAAGTGAACTATGTGGAAGAAGAGCTGGATAACTCGGCTTTTTTGCAGCAGCTTAAAAATCTACCGATGGACGAGGTGAGTTTTGTGATGCTGCCCGCCTCGCTGTGGGATGCCGCGCCCAACCAGTACCCCAGCATGCTTTATGGCGTTTATCCGCTGCGAAATTATGGCAGTGATCGCGCAGGTTACGTGGTGCTGAACACCTATGGCGAATACCTCGACCAGATTTTAACGTTTTCACCCAAGACTCGGGGCAGCCATGTGATGGTGATAGAGCACGACCCTGGCAACACCCAGCGCGATGGGCTCATCTTATACAACGACCAAACTAACCGCGAATTTACAACGCCCATGGAAGCGCATCCCAGCACGCAACCCACCTATGCGCAATCGTTGGATAAAGGCGCATTTTGGCGCTCAGCCATTGCTCAGTCCGATGGCTTGTATTTATCGCAGAGCGGCAAAACCCGAATTTATTTCCAGGAATATCATCCTTATCCCAACAGCCTGGTTTCATGGTTTATCAGCTTAAAGGTGCCCGCCAACGTTACCTCGGCGCCGTATGAAGATATTCACAAAAGTTTATGGGGGTTTACCGTGCTGGCTTTGGGCATAAGTTTACTCTTGGCCGGCTTGGGCGCGCGGTACTTTTCCCGCCCCATTGTGCGCTTGGGGCGCAGCCTTAAACACTTTGCCGATGGCAATCGTGAACACAGCATTCCGGTCGATTCCCGCACGACCGAGGTGCGCCAGCTCCAGCAATCGTTCTATTACCTCACCGAACACCTCACCGATGAAGCCCAAAAGCGGCAAGCGGCCGAGCGCCAAATGCTGCAACAAGCCAAACTCGCCTCCATTGGCGAGATGGCCGCCGGTATTGGCCACGAAATTAACAACCCGTTAAACAACATACTCACCTTAACCCGCTTAATTGAGCGCCAAACATCGCCCGAGCAAACCGAGCTGCGCACCGATATTGAGGATTTGCGCACCGAGGCATTGCGGGTGGGGCATATCGTGCGCGGCGTGATGAATTTTGCCCGCCAGCTCCCGCCCGAGCACGAGCCCACCCACATAGGCCCGTGGCTTGCCGAGCTGATTGATCGCTTGCAACCGGAAGCGATTGAGGCCGATGTGTTTCTTATCTTGAATTTAAGCGAGCCGCCCTGCAACGCAAGCTTCGATCCCAACCAAATCGGTCAAGTGATTATTAACTTGGTACGCAATGCCATTCACGCGACCCCCACCCAAGGCAGCATTACCATTCAAACCGAATGCCAGCCCGAGTACTTTTATGTCATCGTCGAAGATGAAGGCTTCGGGATTGAAGCCAGCGCGCGCGATAAAATTTTCGACCCATTCTTCACCACCAAGCCCGTAGATAAAGGCACCGGTTTGGGTTTATCCATTAGCCTTGGCATCGTGCAGTATCATGGCGGAAAATTAAGCGTCGAAAACCGCCCCGACCGCACCGGCGTTCGCGCGACCTTGCAACTACCCCGCGAAAAATCCACCCCGCGTGTGGGTGATTAACGTCGAACCGTTCAACCCTTAAAACTTAAAAATATTATGAGCCAAACCCCCACCATCGCTTTTGTAGATGACGACCCGCGCGCCAGCGAACTTTTTGCCCGCTTTGCCAAAACCGAAGGCCTGAATGTGCAGGGGTTTCAGTCGGTGAGCGCCGCACAAGCTTGGCTTGAAAAAAATGCGGCCGATTTAATTATCTCCGACCTTAAAATGCCCGGA
This sequence comes from Halothiobacillus neapolitanus, assembly GCA_022730245.1. Classification (GTDB taxonomy): domain Bacteria; phylum Pseudomonadota; class Gammaproteobacteria; order Halothiobacillales; family Halothiobacillaceae; genus Halothiobacillus; species Halothiobacillus neapolitanus_A. Next base: position 209 of record DZCK01000129.1, on the reverse strand, counting down.
TTATCAGGATTAGAGTTTTTGCAATGGGTCCGTAGCCGCGACCAAACCATCCCCTTTGTGCTGATTACCGGCTTTTCAACGCTGGATAATGCCATCGATGCGCTGCGCTTGGGCGCCAATGATTTCATCAAAAAACCCTACGATATTGATGAGCTCGTTCAGCTGACCCACCGCATGCTCCGCCCGGATGCCGCCGCGCAAGAACCCGA
>DZCK01000019.1:13570-20660 GCA_022730245.1 Halothiobacillus neapolitanus | reverse complement strand
TCACCCAGCCCATTGAAATGCGGGTATCGGAAATGCTCACCGGCTCACGCGGCGATTTAGCCATTAAAATTTTCGGCAGTGATTTAACCGAATTAAATGCCCTCTCCGATCACATTAAAACCGTGGTGAGCGCCATCCCCGGCGCGCAAGATGTGGCCACCACCGATAACGAGGGCTTGCTGTACTTAAATATCAAAGTGAATCAAGCCGCCGTGGCGCGCACGGGCTTATCGGTCAGCAGTTTGGAGGATATTTTACGGGCACAAATTGAAGGCCAGTTGGCCGGTATGGTGCAAGAAGGCGCGGCGCGCACACCGATTTTGATTCGCGCCGATGCGTTGACCAATGCGCCGCAAAAATTAAGCGAGCTGCCTATTGCCCTGCCCGATGGCACTGTGCAACCGCTGGCTAACTTGGCTACGGTAGAGCGCACCACCGGCCCCGTGTTTGTAACGCGTGAAATGGGCTCGCGCTTTGCCGTGGTGCGGGCGAATGTGTCGGGTCGGGCGCTCACCGATTTTGTGGCCGATGCCAAAACGCAGGTCGCCCAACAAGTCGAGCTGCCGGTGGGCTATCGTTTGGAGTGGGGTGGCCAGTTTGAAAACCAGCAACGCGCCGCCGCCCGATTGGGGCTCGTGGTGCCCATCGCGCTGGGGTTGATTTTCGTGCTGTTGTTTTCCACCTTTAACTCCTTGCGTCAGGCTTTGCTGGTATTCGCCAATATTCCCTTTGCGATGATTGGCGGGGTGTTCGCGCTCTATATCAGTGGCGAATACCTTTCGGTGCCCGCCTCGGTGGGGTTTATCGCGCTCTTGGGGATTGCCGTGTTAAACGGCTTGGTGTTGGTGACTTATTTCAACCAGTTGGCCGCAGAGGGCTTGGCCATCGGAGATGTGGTGCGCCAAGGCGCGCTGCGCCGCTTGAGGCCGGTGATGATGACCGCCTCTATCGCCGCCTTGGGCTTGGTGCCGCTGCTTTTTGCCACCGGCCCCGGTTCTGAAATTCAAAAACCGCTGGCGATTGTGGTGATTGGCGGTTTAATTACCTCTACCTTGCTCACCCTCGTGTTGCTGCCGATTTTGTATCAACGTTTCGGCCAGAAAGCCGCAAAGCCCACCCCATCTACCCCACCGGCGGAGACCCTATGATGAATCCGGCTATCACGGTGTGTAACCTTTTTTGAGCGGGGACGAATAAGTTAAATGAATCCTGAGGTAAATTCGCCGAAGCCATCATGCTGATGATGGCAACCCAATGCCGATCATTCATGACCTATCGATGCATTTTGGCTGTGTAGGTATTCACGGGGGGCGCCCATTGCCACCGGCCTAATCACCGATTAAGGCTTGAGTTGAATCAGTTCAGGCGCTTGTTTTGGGGTTCATGGTCTAAGATTTAATTATTATTTTTAAGGAAATAAGATGATGCCGACACTTAAAACACTGTTTTTGCTTTTATGGGGAGCCTTGATGATGACCAGTTCACCAACGTTTGCGAGCACACCACCGGCCACTGAATCAATCGTGCTCGGTATGGGTTGCTTTTGGGGCGCAGAAAAACGCATGTCCGAAATTCCCGGCGTAATCGACGTGCAATCGGGCTATGCGGGCGGCGATGTGCAAAAAGTGGACTATCAAAATGTGCTCAATGCCGAGCGGCATCCTAAAGCTGGGGTGAAAAATCATGCGGAGGTGATTAAAGTCACCTTCGACCCCGCTAAAGTTAGTCTTAAAACCATCCTGATTAAATTCTGGGAAAACCATAATCCCACCCAAGGCAACCGCCAAGGCAACGATGTGGGCACCAATTACCGCAGCGTTATCTACACCAGCAACGAGGCGCAAAGAGCGGTCGCGCTCGAAACCGAAGCGGAGTACCAAAAAGCCCTAACCCAAGCCGGTTTGGGCAAAATCACCACCGAAATCGCGCCGTTGAAAAACTACAATGCCGCCGAGGACTACCACCAAAATTACCTCAAGAAAAACCCGAATGGCTACTGTGGTTTGGGCGGCACCGGGGTTAAATACCCCGCAGCAGACGGTGCGCCCGCGCCCGCCGCGCACCCGCCGCTGGATGCGGCCAGTTTGAATACGGCGCGGCAACTCATCGTCTTTGAAGCCGAGGAGTGCCCGTTTTGCGCGCAATTCAAAAAAGAGGTGTTAACCGGCTGGCAATCGCCCGTGCCCATTGTGGCCACGTTAAACCCCAATCCGCCCGCCGGTTGGACGCTGGAAAAATCTTTGTTCGCCACGCCCACCATCGTGCTGTTTGAACACGGTAAAGAGGTTTCGCGCTACACCGGCTACAACGGCGATAAAGACAGGTTCTGGAAATGGTTAGGCTTTCAGCTCCTAACCCCCGAGCAGCAAAAAATCGCCTTCGAGCAAGGCACCGAGCGCCCGTTTACCGGCTCGCATCTCGATGAAAAACGCCCCGGCACGTTTGTCGACCCCATCACCGGCGCGCCGCTGTTTCGCAGCGATACCAAATTTAACAGCGGCACCGGCTGGCCGAGTTTTTTTAACCCCATCCCAGGTGCGATTGTCGAAAAAGTGGATAACAGCCACGGTATGCGCCGAGTGGAAGTGGTGAGCGCCAGCTCAGGCATTCACTTAGGCCATGTGTTTGATGATGGCCCGCCACCCACCGGCAAGCGCTATTGCATCAATGGGGATGTGCTTAAATTCGTGCCGGATGCGAAATAGCCGAGCGGCGTTGAGCGGAGGTCATCCCGCCCCTGAAGGGGAAAAAGGTGCGCTGGATGGGGGCGTTACGCCTTCACCCGCCCAATGCCTGCTTTGAGGTTATCCCAATGCGCCCAGTTCTGGTTGCCGGGTGGCAGCTGCACATAAAAGCCCAAGGCGGTTACAAAATGGCGCACGGTGGCTGCATCGGTGCGCGCCAGCGGGCGATCACCACTTAAATCCAAATCCATCACCGCCTCAAGCCGGCCAAAGGGCTCAAGCACGGCGGCACTCAACGACTCGGGGCGCGTGCCTTTGGGTAAAAATAAATATAAATCGGCTTTTTTCAGGCTTTTATAAATGGTGCAGTGCATGGTTGGGTATCGGGTTGGGAAATAAGGCGCTAAGTTTAGCTTAAAGCCGCCCAGCCCCCGCATTTCATGCGAGGATAAGCCCCATGAAAACCACCCCCTCTTCGCCCTTGCCGCCCAGTTGGCGCGCCGCCCTCCAAAAAGTGCTCACATCCCGCACCCAGTTGGCCGTGTTGCTGCTGGGGTTCTCTTCAGGGTTGCCGCTATTACTGAGTTCGGGCACTTTGCAAGCTTGGCTAACAGTGAGCGCTGTGAATACGGCCACCATTGGCTTATTCGCCTTAGTCGGTTTGCCCTATACCCTGAAGTTTTTATGGGCGCCCCTGCTTGATCGGTATAGCGCGCGGTGGCTTGGGCGGCGGCGCAGTTGGATTTTAATTATGCAGCTGGCCATTTCGCTCACGCTGGCGGCGCTGGCGCTCACTGATCCCAAAAGCCAGCTTTGGATTTTTGCCATGCTGGCGCTCATGCTGGCTGCGTTCTCGGCTACCCAAGATATTGCGATTGATGCTTGGCGAACCGATACCTTAAGCCCGCCTGAACGCGGTTTTGGTGCGGCGCTCTTTGTAATGGCTTACCGTATTGGCATGCTGGCGGCGGGCAGTTTTGCCCTAATTTTGGCGCAATATTTCGGTTGGCCGCTCACCTATTTTGTGATGGCGTTATTGATGGGGGTGGGGCTATTGGCCACCCTGCTCGCGCCCGAGCGCGATACCCAGTCCCTCAAGCCCTTGAGTTTAACGGCCGCTGTCGTTGATCCCCTGCGCGAGTTTTTTAGTCGCCCCGAGGCTTGGGCGCTGATCGCGCTCATTGTGTTGTATAAATTTGGTGATGCGTTTGCCAGCGCGCTTTCTACCACTTTTTTGATTCGCGGCGCGGGCTTTAGTTTGGCGGAAATCGGCCTAATCAATAACGGCTTGGGATTAATCATCACCCTTGTGGGCGGCTTATTTGGCGGGGTGTGGATGCTCAAATTGGGCTTGTTTCGCTCGCTTATGGTATTTGGCGTGCTGCAAGCGGTCACAAATTTAGGCTACGCCCTGCTGGCGGTGGTGCCGCATTTAAGCGTGATGATTCCCGTGATTGCGCTCGAACACTTTACCGGCGGTTTGGGTACCGCCGCGTTCGTGGCTTTGCTGATGGCGCTGTGCAACATTCGTTATTCGGCGACGCAATTTGCGCTGCTCTCGGCAGTGGCAACCTTGGGGCGGGTGTATTTAGGCCCCGTGGCGGGCATTACCGTTACCGCGATGGGCTGGCCGAGTTTTTTTGTGCTCACCTTTGTCGCGGCGCTGCCTGGGCTTTGGCTTTTGTGGCGGCTTAAGGCTATGATTCAAAAATTAGATCAACCACAGGAAGGAAGATAAGCATGCATCAAACCAGCCGAAATTTGCTGCTCATTGGCGTGGGGGTTTTAGCGCTATCAACCAGTCTAAGCCGAGTGGCGTTTGCCGATCCACCGCCTTGGGCGGGTGGCGGGCATCAACGCGATGAGGATCAATCCGGTCACGATCGCCATGATGATCGTGCCGATCATTACCGCGCCGATTCCCGCGATAATCATGATCAGGCGCCGCGTCGGGATAACTACCAAATCACTACGCGTGAACAAATGTATATTAACGATTGGTACCGGCGTAACTTGCCGCCGGGGTTGGCCAAGCAAGGCAAAATTCCGCCCGGCCACGCGAAAAAATTAGAACGCGGCGCGCCTTGGCCGCCGCCGTATGCCTACGAACCGCTGCCCTACGAGTTGAGACGTAATCTTCAGCCCTTGCCACCCGGCTATGCGTATTATCGAGTCGGGGCGGATGTCATCATTGCAAATATCGCCGGTCGCGTGGTTTCTGATGTGGTGTATGACCTCTTAAACCGGTAAGCTCCGCATCTTGATTTATCTGACGCCATGGCCTGTAGCACCTGATTATGACTGAGCAATCTTCCCGCCTGCCCACTACCGATCCGGTGGTGGAAACTCAACCCTCTGCCCTAGCAATAGCAATGGCGCCGATCGATGCGGCGCCGGCTGATTCCGCGCAGACAGACGCGGCGCCACAGTCGCCTGTTTTATCCGATGGCATTGCCGAGAACACCGCAAATGCGGCATCGCTCGATACCTCAGAGGAACCTTCTGCCGTTAAAACGCCAGAAGAATCTGCCGTGGCTGCAAAAAAACGCATTCCACCCCAGGCGGTGGTAGCCCAGCTCATGGCGGCTTGGCCGCAGGCTTTTTTTGCCGATCCTCGTGCGGTTAAACCGTTGGCGATTGGCACGTTGCAGCAAATTCTCGCGAATCGACCGGCTGAACTTGACGGCTTTAATAGCCAGGCCATCCGCACCGGCATTAAGTTTTACACCTCTCGATTGTCATATCACTACGGCATTGTGCACAACACGCATCGCATCACGCTGGCGGGCGAACCGGCCGATGAAGTGGATGATAAAGCGCGCGAATTTGCCAAAACACAAATTATCGCGATCCAGCAGCAGCGGGTTGCCCGTCGTGCCGCTCAAAATCCAGCCGCCGAGACACCCGAAGGCGAGCCGACACGCGCGGCAGATGAGCAAAAACCTCGGCGCCGCTTTCGTCGTGCCGAGCCAAACCGCGATGCGGTAGGCTCTGCCGAGACAAGCGGCGGCGTTGGGGTGGATGCAGCCGCGCCGCGCCGCGCCGCGCCGGAATCTTCGCGCACGCCCCCATCAGCCAACCGCCCGCGTGCGCCGCGCCGAGATCAACGTCCCGCGCCAACCGCGCCATCAGGCAATACCGCCGCCGGTGCACCGCGCGAAGCGAGTGAGAATGCCGCTGCCAGCCCGGAAAATTTGACGCTGGAAGAAAAACTGGCCCGACTCGCCCAGCATTTTGGTAAGCCGAGCTGAGTTTTATGGTTGTGTGCCGACAAACCCACCCACCCCGTTGAGATGTGTGTGGGTTTTCGCGGCACATTCGTAACGGTACCGCGCGAAGCATTGAGCCGGTAAGGCTGATTTTTAATCCCGACGGAACAAGGAACCCTCTGTCATGACATCTTCGCCCACGCTTTCCATTATTCTGCCCGCCAAAAATGAAGCCGGTGCGGTCGGCACCACGGTGGCGGGCATTCGCGCCTTATTTCCTTTTGCGCAAATTCTTGTGATTAACGATGGCTCCACCGATGAAACGGCCGCGATTGCCGAGGCGGCGGGTGCCACCGTGGTGACCCACCCCTACAGCATGGGCAACGGGGCGGCGATTAAAACCGGTGCCCGCCATGCCACAGGTGCGATCTTGGTGTTTATGGATGCCGATGGTCAGCATAATCCCGCCGATATTCCCCGCTTTTTAGCCAGGCTCGATGAGGGGCTGGATATGGTTGTGGGCGCGCGGCAAGCCGGTTCGCAGGCAAGCGTAGGGCGGGGCTTAGCCAATGGTTTTTATAACCGGCTTGCCTCGTGGATGACCGGGCAAAACATCCAGGATTTAACCTCGGGTTTTCGTGCCGTGCGTGCCGATAAATTCCGTGAGTTCCTGTACCTATTGCCGAATGGGTTCTCGTACCCCACCACCAGCACCATGGCCTTTTTCCGCGCGGGCTATGGGGTGGCTTATATCCCGATTCATGCCGCAGCCCGCATTGGCAAAAGCCATATTCGCCTCATGAAAGATGGGGTGCGGTTCTTGCTGATTATTTTCAAAATCGGCACTTTGTACTCGCCTTTAAAGCTCTTTTTGCCGGTGGCTTTGCTGCACTTAATTGTCGGTTTGGGCTACTACATTTACACCTACAGTGAATTTAATCGCTTATCGCTGGCCAGCGTATTTTTGTGGAGCGCGGCGGTCACGATTTTCCTCATAGGCTTGGTCTCCGAGCAAATTACCCAGCTCATGTATAAAGATAGCGATAACCAGCGGCGTTAATTAACTGGGTTCTTTAACTCTTCAGAGCCGTCAGCCAGACACATAGCGCCCCAATTGGGGCGCTTTTTTTGAGTAATCTGGCCGGTGCCTGCTCGGGGTTAGGCCGTGCATCGCTTGGCGGATCATTCTTTCATCAA
>DZCK01000019.1:0-13470 GCA_022730245.1 Halothiobacillus neapolitanus | reverse complement strand
CGGTGCCTGCTCGGGGTTAGGCCGTGCATCGCTTGGCGGATCATTCTTTCATCAAGGAGCAATGAACACAGCACTAAAACGGGGCTAAAACGGCACTGAGCAGGCATAAGTTTGCCGTTGGCCTGTGGTGGGATGGGGGAAAGCCAGCTCTTCTGCGTGGAGCATTAATCGGGTGTGTTGAGCCGCATTAGGGTGGTAGAGGCTGTCGCCTTGAATGGGGTGGCCTTGCGCGCGCAGGTGCACCCGCAATTGGTGTGATCGACCGGTGATGGGCTCAAGCGCAAGCCGGCAGGCTTGCGGATGGGTTTCCAGCACACGATAGCGGGTTTGCGAGGGGCGACCCTGTTCAAAATCAATACGGTAGCGTGGGCGATGATTTAAATCAGCGCCAATGGGCAGGTCGATCAAACCGGATTCGGGCTGTGGGCAGGTATCGACGAGGGCAATGTAGCGTTTTTCGGTTTGCCGCTCTTGAAAGGCGATGGATAGCGCACGGTGCGCCGCGCTGTGACGGGCGAGCACCATGATGCCGGAGGTGTCCCAATCGAGCCTATGCACAATGCGCGCCTCGGGGAATGCTTGGCAAACGCGGGTAATGAGGCTGTCGGTTTTGTGGGCTTCTTTCCCCGGCTGGGTAAGCATGCGGGTGGGTTTGTTTATGATGAGATAATCGGCGGTTTCGGCTAAGAGTAACCACGGCTCGACGGTATCGGTGATGCCGTTTGCAGGGCTTATCATGCGCGGCTCTGGATGGCGGTGCGCAAGGCGCTCTCCACGGCGGCGCAGGTTTTGGGATTGTCGATGACCCGCCCTTGGGCATCGGCTACGTAGAACACGTCTTCGGCGCGCTCACCTAAGGTGCTGATGCGGGCATGGCGGAGCACGATGCCTTGTTCGCTGAGCGCTGCGGTAATGTCGGCGAGCAAACCTGGCCTATCTTTGGTGCTAATGTGAATCACATTGCGCTGGCGGCGTTCATCGCTTAAGCATTCAATGTGGGTGGCGACATTGAGGCTGGCCATTTGGGGCGTTATGCGGCGTTGAATGCGTGTTTTAGCAGCCGTTAGGGTGTTCAGGCACGCGGTGAGCCGTTCGCGCAGCTCGGTCAGCGACCAGGCATCGAGTCGGGCGCGGCCTTGCTGATCGAGGGTGAAAAATTCAAAGAGGGCGCGATCCGGCTGGGGGCCTTGGGCGATGGGGGTTAGCGTCGGCGGGATCAGCGTGAGATTAGCCGATTGCACATTGAGTCCGCGCCGTTCCAGCTCGGCCACGATGCGCGCAAATAGGCCGGTGATGTTGTCGGTTAGGATGAGTATTTGGGTGGCATGCTGATCTTGGGTATCGCTAATCCAAACCCCTTGGCTGCCAGATGCGCCGGGATCGTTTGACCCGCTCAGAGCGAGCTTGGCGTGATGAACAATCGGCGCGATATCGGTGCGCAGAAAATAATCATCGGGCAATTGTGCCAGCCAGCGCTGCAAAGGTGCCGCTGCCAGCCCCGCCGCTTGGCCTTCGGTTAATGCCGCAGTGCGGGTGGATTCGATAATGCTGCGTGCACTTTGTTCGCCTTGGAGAAACCATTGCTCGGTCAGCTGGTGCAGGCGTTTGAGCAGGGCATCGCGCCATGAATTCCATAAATCGGGGTTGGTGGCACGAATATCGGCTACGGTGAGTAAATACAGGTCATTAAGCCGTGCGACGCTACCGACCTTCTGGGCAAATTCTTCAATGATGGTGGGGTCTTCAATATCGCGCCGTTGCGCGGTAAAGGACATAAGCAGGTGCTGTGCAACGAGCCACACCAGCCGTGCGGTAGCGGCAGAGGATAGCCCGTGCAAGCGGGCAAAGTGCTCGGCATCTTGCGCACCGATCTCGGCATGATCGCCGCCACGGCCTTTGGCGATGTCGTGAAACAAGCCAGCCAAATAGAGCACTTCGGGCTGCTCGATACCGCTTAAAATTTGCGAGGCCATGGGGTGCTCGGTGGCAAACCGAGGTTGCGAGAACCGTCGCAGGTTGCGAATAACAAGCAGGGTGTGGGCATCCACCGTGTACGCATGAAACAAATCAAACTGCATCAGGCCGACAATCTGGCCAAAAGCGGGAATGTAGGCCGCTAGCACGCCGGCTAAATTCATGGCCTTAAGGGCGCGATATACGCCGTGTTCACTTTGTAATATGGCCATAAAAAGCTGGTGCGCTTGGGCGTTTTTACGAAAGCCTTCGTCGATGACCGATAAGTTGGCGCGCAGCTGGCGGGCGGTGGAGGCGCTGGTGCCCAGCACATCGGGATGCTGCGCTAGAAGTAAAAATAACTCCAAAATAGCGGTGGGCGCGCGCATAAAAACTTGCGTGTCGGTGGTTTCAAGCCAGTGGCCGCGTAATTGAAATCGGGCATTAATCGGCTGTGGGGCGGCGGCGGGTGCGGGGTCGAGCTGCTCGGCGAAGTTTTGTACGATGACTTGATTCAGGCGCTCCACTTCGATGGTGGTGCGAAAATATTGCTGCATAAATTGCTCAACGGCGAGATTGCCATGGTGCTCGCCACTAAAGCCGAAGTGGGTCGCCAGCGTTTTTTGATGCAATAGTAATAAACGCTCTTCGGCTCGCTCTGCCACGCTGTGCAGGCCAATGCGTACCCGGCTGATAAAATCTTCAGCTTGGTTGAGTGCGTGCCATTCTTGATCGCGCAGCAAGTCTGCTTCATGCATGGATTCTAGGCTGCGGGCTTGCGCGACGCGGTTGCCCAGCCAGCGCAGGGTGTGCAGATCACGCAGGCCGCCGGGGCTTTCTTTGATATTGGGTTCGATTTTGGCGCCTGCATCGCCAAACGTTCGATACCGCGCGGTTTGTTCGGCTTGTTTGGCCTGGAAAAATGTCCAGTCATCCACGATGCGATCGGAGCGTACGAGAGCTGCGAGTTGCAAAAAGAGTGGTGCATCGCCCGTGATGAGGCGGGCATCAAGCAGGTTGGTATACACGGTTACATCGTGCTTGCCCGCTTCATAGCACTCAGCCACGGTGCGTACCGCATGGCCAATCACGAGGCCTGCATCCCAGAGTTGATGCAGCATGAGCTGGATGTGCGCATCGTGTTGGTGGTCATCGAGTAGAATTAGTAAATCAATATCCGAATGTGGAAATTGCTCGTGCCGACCATAGCCGCCCACGGCGATGAGCGCGGCGGGTTGGTTTTTTAAGGCATCGGGCCAAAAACTTTGTAAGAACTCATCGATTAAATCGCTGTGCGCGCGCAAAAAAGCCGCCGCGCTACCCGGCGTTTGCAGGGTTTGCGGCCAGCGCGATAAATGTGCGGTGATTTGTGCGCGCAGCTGGGTTTGGACTGAGTTTAGGTGGCGCGTAGCGGTTTTCATGGCAGGTTTTAAATCATGGCGTGCGGTAAGGTGTGCTCGGGGTGTGATGAGCCGCTTAAAATATCTACGCCCGTTTCGGTTACGGCCACGGTGTGCTCCCACTGCGCGGAGAGCGAGTGGTCTTTGGTGACCACCGTCCAGCCATCATTTAAGAGCTTGATGTCGCGCTTGCCCGCGTTAATCATCGGCTCGATGGTGAACACCATGCCCGGCTCTAAGCGAATGCCCTCACCTTTTTTGCCGTAATGCAAAATTTGCGGGTCTTCGTGGAAACTTTGCCCCAAACCATGGCCGCAATATTCGCGCACCACCGAGAATCCACTGGCATGCGCCACGCTTTGAATGGCAAAACCGATGTCGCCCAAGGTGGCGCCAGGTTTCACCGCATCAATGCCCCGCATCATGGCCTCATAGGTCACATCAATGAGCCGTTGCGCGCGAATGGGCGGCTGCCCTACGGTATACATGGCGGAGGTATCGCCAAACCAGCCGTCTTTAATGACGGTGACATCAATGTTTAGAATGTCGCCATTTTGCAGCACGCGCTCGCCGGGGATGCCGTGGCACACCTGATGGTTCAACGAGGTGCACAGCGATTTCGGGAAGCCGTGATAGCCCAGTGTGGCGGGGATGCCGCCTTGCACCTCGGTGATGTGCTTGTGGGCAAAGGTGTTGAGTTCATCGGTGGTGATGCCGGCGCGCACATAGGGGCGAATGAGATTAAGCACCTCGGTTGCCAATAAACTGGCCACGCGAATTTTTTCAATCTGTTCCGGCGTTTTGATAATGATGCTCATAGTGCGGTTTCTGGCTTGCGGATAGCGATTGTAACAAATCCAGCCCGTGGCGGTGGGCAAGACCCATCTAAAGCGGGGTGGTTAGCTTCGTTAGCAGCTGATCCACCCGCGCGGTATCAAACGGACCGATTTTTTGATAGCGAATATTGCCTTTGGCATCCAGCACAAAAAACGTCGGCGTTAGGCGCACGGGGCCAAATGCGGTGGCCGCAGCACCAGTTTTATCTTGCAGCATAAGATAGGGAATGTTTTTTTCTTTTTGCATGGCGCTCAGCTGGCTCAAAGAATCGTACGACATCGCCATGCCAATTACCTGCACGCCTTTGCGGGCAAATTGGTTGTAGAGGGCGACCATGTGGGGGATTTCTTCAACGCAACCCGGGCAGGTGGTGGCCCAAAAGGTGATGGCAATGGGTTTGCCCTTAAATTGCGCTAAATTTACGGGGTTGCCCGCTAAATCTTGCACGGTTAAATCGGCTAATTTTACGGGTGTTTCAGTCGAGCAGCCCGCAATGAGGGTGCCCGCGCCAAGGGTCGCAACCGCTAATAAAGCACGTCGGATCGGGGAGAAGTTTGGGGTGGATGTCATGGCAAGTCCTTAACTTAAAACGCAATAAAGCAGGGTTAGTGAGTGTTTTGGGTGTGCTCTTCAAGCTGGCTGCGCGTTAGTACCCCAAACACGCGCTTAAAGGGCGGTACGGTGGTGCGCTGGCCGATTAATACATCGACCTGTGCATCGCGCATGAGTTCACGCGCCTCGGTTAATGTGAGGCCAATATCCACGGTGCGCGCAGGCAAAAGGGTAAATTGCTTGCCGAGCTCAAGGGGCTGGTCGGCCGCAAAATCCATCGATACCTCGCCCGATGCCGCGCGAGGCGAATGCACGGGATCCATGAGCGCATCGCTTAAACTCGATGCGCTTACAGGCAGGGCGGCTAAAAAGCGATTAACATCAAAGGCATGAATCACGCCAGCCGGCATGCGCGCCTCAGTGCGTACCACGAGCCATAAGGGCTTTGAGGCGAGGGCAAGTGCCAGCTCGTTGGGTGACGCCCGCGCGCCCACTTCGACAAAACTGCGTTCAATAATACTGCTGATGGCAATATCGTTGGCGTTATGCCAAAGCGATAAACCGTGCATTTGGTTTGCGCTGGCGCGCAACACGGTATCGTAAATGCCCTCTTGCTTGAAAATAGCACGGCTCGTGAGGCTGGCCACAATAATGGTCATGAGCGCAGGGGTAATCGCGCCGGTATCACCGGTCAGCTCAATGACGGCGGCCAAGGCGGCCAAGGGGGCTTGCAAGGTGGCGCCCATCATCGCGCCCATGCCCAGCACCGTATAAAATGCCACATCACTGACCGGGATTTGGGTGAAATTAAGTAAAAACATCCCCAAAGCGCTGCCGGTAAATCCGCCCACCACAATGGTTGAGCCAATGGGGCCAAGCGGTAGGCCAAAGCCAAACGTGAGGGCGCTGAGAATCAGCTTGGCGGCCACCAAGAGGAGCAAAAAGCCGAGGGTGAATTGCGCGCCCGCCGCCAAGCCGACCGAATCGTAACTGATGCTCATTACCTGCGGCAGGCCTAAGCCTATGATGCCGGTGAGCAAGCCAATGATGCCGAAGCGAACCCATACCGGCCAATGCCAAGTCTGGCGAATCGAGATGTCGGTGATGCGGATAAATCCAGCAGAAAAAGCACCAATCACCAAGCCCATGCCAATCAAAATAGGCACTTCCCAGAGGGCTAAATTGTGCATGAGTTGAATATCGAACGCAGGGTTTGTGCCAAAAAATACGGTGGAGAAGAGCGCGCCCGCCGAGGCGGCGAGCATGATGGGTATAAAGGTGGCGAGCGTGTATTGGCGCACGATGAGTTCGAGCGAGAAAATCACGGCCGCGAGCGGGGTGTTAAATGAGGCGGCAATCGCCGCCGCCGCGCCACAACCCACCAAGGTGCGCACGCTGTTGTGGGGTAAATCGAGCAACCGTCCAAGCCAGCTGCCTCCCGCCGCGCCCAGATGAATCCCCGGCCCCTCGCGCCCGCTGGACATGCCCACCAGCAGGGCAAAAGTCGCGCTAAAAAATTGCACCACGGCATTGCGCCAAGGCAAATCGGCCTTGTGGCGATGAAACCGGATAATGGTGTAGCCCACACCGACCGCGCGCACGCCCTTCGGTAAATAATGAAATACCACGCCGAGCGCAATGCCGCCTAAGGCAGGCAATAAAAAACGCCACATCAGCGGCAGGGCAGAATATTCACCCGGAATGGGCAAGCCCAAAAAGTACACTTGCAAGGATTCAAGCGCCAATCGAAAGGCGGTGACCAAAATCGCGGCCAAAATGCCCGATATAAGCCCAAGAAACGCCATGGGAATCAGCGCATCGGGTTTGGCCAGCCTTAACCGCAAGGGGTCGAGCAAGGATTGGACGGTGGCGCGCATCGTTTTTTCAAAAAACTCCAATCAAGCGGGTTTGAGATGGTTCAGCGTTTGTTATGATGCGGCAGAGGCGCAAATTTAGCCAATCTGATTGAATCGTAAACAGCAAAAAACTTGAGGCAAGCATGAAGAAAATTGGCATTGTCGGCGGCACGGGCTATACCGGGGTTGAGTTGATGCGCTTGCTCGCGCGCCATGGTGGGGTTGAAATCGCAGCCATTACCTCACGGGGTGAAGCGGGCACACCGGTTTCTGAGTTATACCCCAATCTGCGCGGCGCGCTAGACATTGGCTTTACCACACCCGATGAAGCCGATTTGGCTGCTTGTGATTTGGTTTTTTTTGCGACCCCCAACGGCATCGCCATGAACCAAGCACCTAATTTGCTGGCTCAGGGCGTGAAAGTGATTGATTTGGCAGCCGATTATCGCATCAAAGATTTAAGTGTTTGGTCGCAGTGGTATGGCCTGACGCACGCTTCACCCGATTGGGTTGAGCGGGCCGTGTACGGTATGCCCGAGTTATATCGTGATGAGATTCGCGGGGCGCAATTAGTTGCCAATCCTGGCTGCCATGTCACCGCCGTGACCTTAGGCTTGCTGCCGCTCATGGGGCAGGCGTGGATCGATCACACCCGTTTAATTGCCGATTCTAAATCCGGCACCAGTGGTGCGGGGCGCAAAGCCGAGGTGCCAATGCTCATGGCAGAGTCGGGCGAGAGCTTCAAAGCGTATGCGGTGAATGGCCATCGGCATCAACCCGAAACGGTGCAAACGCTAACGGCAGTAGCAACGCGCGCGGTGGGCTTAACGTTCGTGCCGCATTTGGTGCCCATGGTGCGTGGCATTGAGGCCAGCTTGTATGTGCCGCTCACAGCAGAGCCGCCGATGGATATTCAACGTTTGTTTGAAGACTATTATGCCGATGAGCGCTTCGTTGATGTGATGCCGCAAGGCAGCCACCCCGAAACGCGCAGTGTGCGCGGCAATAACTTGTGCCGGATGGCGGTTTTTCGCCCACAAGGCGGCGATATGCTGGTCATAAGCTCGGTGATTGATAATCTTGTGAAGGGCGCGGCGGGGCAGGCCGTGCAAAATATGAATTTGATGCTGGGCTTTCCTGAAAATCAGGGGCTGGATTTAATCGCGCTATCGCCATAGCAATGTACACGGTGCAGGGGGCGCAAAACCTCTGCATGCTCGCGCGTTATGCGTCATTATTGTGACTTGAGTATATTTTGTGTCATCGCACAACATTTTTTGGAGATAGACCCAATGAACACCGCCGAGCTTGAAGCACCTCTCGCCGATACCCCTTTGATTTTTACAGATAATGCGGCCAACAAGGTTCGCGCGCTGATCGAGGAAGAAGGTAATCCTAATCTCAAACTGCGGGTATTTATTACCGGTGGTGGCTGCTCTGGATTTCAATATGGCTTTATGTTTGAGCAAACCGCGCAAGAAGATGATGCCCAAGTCGAGCGCGCGGGTGTCACATTATTGGTTGACCCGATGAGTATTCAATATCTTGAAGGCGCCGAGATTGATTACAAAGAAGACATCACCGGCGCACAGTTTGTTATTCGTAACCCCATGGCCGCTTCAACCTGCGGCTGCGGCTCATCGTTTTCAGTTTAGAGGTGTTTTATGGCATACGTCCCGGGCTTACAAGGCATTCCCGCAACGCAATCGAGTATTTCGTTCCTCGATGGTCAGGCAGGGGTTTTGACCTATCGGGGGTATCCCATTGTTGAGCTCGCCAAACACAGCACGTTCGAGGAATCCGCTTGGGTGCTGATTAACGGTGCGCTGCCCAGTGCCGAGCAGTTGGCGTGTTTTGATGGCGAGTTGCGTGCCAATCGGCGCGTAAAATACAACGTGCGCGACATCATGAAGTTTTTGCCCATTGATGGGGATCCCATGGAAGCCCTGCAAACTTGCGTGGCAAGCTTAGGCATGTTTTATCCCGGCCAAGAGCGGATGACGGCCAATGGCATTAGTGCCGATAGCGAGTTCGTTGAGCAAATGATTGTCAAAATCTTGGCGAGTATGGCGACCTTGGTGGCGATGTGGGAGCACATTCGTCGGGGCGATGACCCTGTGCAACCGCGCACCGATTTAACCTATGCCGAAAACTTTCTGTACATGATGAATGAACGCGAACCCGATCCGGTGGAAGCGCGCATTATGGATGCCTGCCTTGTTTTGCATGCCGAGCACACAATTAATGCGTCTACTTTTGCGGCGCTGGTGTGTGGCTCAACCCTTGCCCCACCAAATCTGGTGGTGGCTTCGGCGATCGGTACACTGGCAGGCCCCTTGCATGGCGGCGCGAATCAACGCGTGTTGAACATGCTTGATGATATTGGCTCGGTCGAAAAAGTCTCCGACTGGCTCGATCAGCGCTTGGCGAATAAGCAAGTCGTGTGGGGCTTTGGTCACCGAGAATATAAAGTGAAAGACCCACGGGCCGATATTTTGCAAGGCTTGCTTGAAGATTTGCGCGCGCACCGCAGTGGAAATATCTCGCCCCTATATGATATTGCGCGCGAGTTGGAACGCTGCGCAGAAGAGCGATTGGCACCGAAAGGCGTTTATCCGAATGTGGATTTTTACTCGGGCTTGCTCTACGAAGCCTTAGGTATACCCCGCGATCAATTCACGCCTATTTTTGCCATTTCGCGCACGGCAGGCTGGTTGGCGCACTGGAAAGAGCAAATCGCCAATAATCGGATTTTTCGCCCGACCCAGGTCTATGACGGCGCGCCGGTTCGCGCCTACAGCCCCATGGCCGCGCGCTAAATTGCTTTGCGATTCGACGATAAGGAAAAAGCGCTTGAAGGCACTTTTTTAATGCCGCAGCAAATGAATCACAGGGATTAAGCGGGGTAAAAACCGCCCAAAATGCGCGCGCCCCGCGCCCCAGTTACCGAGGGGGCATTGCCCGCAAGGCCTAATAAAAATTGCCGCGCTAACCACGCAAAAGCGGCGCACTCAACGCATTGCGGATCAATCGCCAAGGCATCGCTGGGTTGTATCGTGGCTTCTGGGGCGATGGCTTGCACTGCTTCTGAAATGCAATTAACGAGATGGCCATTGCGCGCGCCACCACCGGCTAAGATGATTTTTGCCCCTTGGCTCGGGCTGAGCCAAGGGGCAATGGCCGAGGCCAAAGTGCGCGCCGTCAGCGTCGCAAGGGTCGATTGAACCTGTTCGGGCGCTAATCGAGCTAAATCATCGGCTGCCATGGTGGTTAACCACGCCAGATTAAAAGTCTCTGTGCCTGTCGATTTGGGCGGTTGCGCATGAAAATAAGGCGCGTCCATCAGCCGGTTGAGCAATGCGATATCGGTAACACCGGATTTAGCCCAAGCGCCGTTGGCATCGAAGGGCAAGCTGAGATGCGCGTTAATCCACGCATCCATTAAGGCGTTGGCCGGCCCCGTATCAAAGCCGAGCAAGGGGGTATCAGGTGTCATGATGGTGACATTGCAGATGCCGCCGAGATTAACGGCAATAAGCGGCGCAGAGGTGGGTTCATGGGCAAATAACGCTTGGTGCGCCAAGGGCACTAAGGGTGCCCCTTGCCCGCCAGCGGCGATATCGCGGCGCCGAAAATCAGCGATGACGGCAATGCCTGTTAACTCCGCAATCGTATTGGGGTCACCAATTTGCAGCGTGAAGGGGTACGCTTGGCTTGGGCGATGCCGGATGGTTTGCCCATGGCAGCCCACGGCGACAATCTCATGCTTTGCAAGCCCACTTTGTTGCACCAAGGTGTTGATGCATTCGCTCATGCGCTGCGCCATGCGGATATCGAGCTGCCCTAAATAATCGATGGCGTCCCCTTGCATTAAGACGGGCGCGCCTGAGGCGAGCGCGCGCAGCTCATCACGCAAGTCATCGAGGGGGGCGCTGTAATGCGCTATAACCTGCGGTTGGTGGGCTGAAAAATCCACAATGCAGGCATCCACGGCATCCATGCTGGTGCCCGACATGACCCCAATAAAATACCCGCTTTCGGCGCGACGCTTAATATCGGCATCCATAGGGGCTAGGTGTTAATCATTAGTGACCAGCGCAGATGCGTTGGTTGCGTTTAGCGGCACCGCTTGGCTATTTTGTGCCATTAAATCCAATACAGATTGCGTTTGGGCAAGGAAATCTTTGCGATATTTGGAGGGAATAGGATTGGCTTCTGGCATTTTGGCAATGAGCGGGTCGGTATAAACGCCATTCACATGAAACTCATAGTGCAAGTGTGGGCCTGTGGCATCGCCTGTCATGCCAACAAAGCCGATGGTTTGCCCCATGGCGACCGTGCTGCCCTTTTTTAAGGCATCGTTGAAGCGGGACATATGGCCATAAACCGTTTCATACCCGCCCTCATGTTTGATTTTTACGACCTTGCCGTAGCCATGTTGCCAGCCCACAAATTCAACCTTGCCCGCGCCGGCTGCGTGAATGGGCGTGCCCGTAGGTGCTGCAAAATCAACGCCTTTGTGGGGTTTGATTCGATCGTAAATGGGGTGCAATCGAGCAAGGGAAAACTTGGAGCTAATCCGAGAAAACTCGACCGGATAACGTAAAAATCCGCGCCCTAAACTAGCGCCATTGGGCTCGTAATACCCCGCTTTACCCTCGGGGGTGGTGTAACGCACCGCTTGGAATACTTTGCCGGCATTGGTGAACTCGGCTGCCATAACATTGCCGGTTTGAACACGCTTACCCTGCACAAACTTTTCTTCGTAGGCAATGCGGAAGTGATCGCCATTCTGCACATCTTTCAGAAAGTTAATCTTCCAGCCAAAAATATCGGCTAATTGCAAAACCATGTTGGCTGATAGCCCCGCATCTATCGCCGATTGATACAGGGAGCTGTCAATTTGCCCCTCGGCAGTGGCGAGGCGCGTTTCGATGGGCAGCACAATTTGGTTCGCCGTTAGTTGGTTATCCGCATTGCGCTGAATAGAAAGAGATTGATTCGGCGCGATTTGATAGTTAATACCCTTCAAACTTTGATCAGCCGCAATTTGAATATCAATCGTATCGCCAGGGCGCATTTTCTCAAGCGGAGCCGCTTCGTCGCCGAGCGCAATCACATTGTTCGCTTCTTGCGCGCTCAAACCCAAGCGGCTGAAAATTACCGAAAGGCTATCTCCAGATTGAACCTGTACTTTTCGTGTGGTGGTGTCTGGATTGGGCGCAATGCTGGCCTCGGCGCTATCCGTGCCGGCGTCAATTGCCTCTGCGGTAAGCGCGCCAGGGGTTTGATTAAGTAAAGTCGTGTCTGGCTGCGTGAAAGGCGCCTCAGGTGGTGCAATTGCCTCGCTAATGCTTAATTCAACTTGACGATCTAATGCAGGATCGGTCGGCAGCGAGACTTTGGCAATCACAATACCCAGCGCGCCAACCCCCGAAAATAGGGCGGTGACTTTGAGCCAAGTGGGAATTCGTGATTTTTTCTTGGCAAATAAATTTCGGCGACGCATGCAAGGCAACCACTCAGAATTATTTAAATAAAGGGTTACCATACAAGGCTTGATATTAAGTTTCAATGAACGAGAGAGAATAGTGGATAAGCATTTAGCAGACGCATTAGATGAGATACGCCGAGGAGCCGAAGAGGTTTTACTGGAGCATGAGCTCATCGAACGGCTTAAAACCCAGCGCCCTTTGCGGATTAAGGCCGGTTTTGATCCCACCGCCCCAGATTTGCACCTCGGGCACACCGTGCTCATTAATAAGCTGCGACAGTTTCAGAATTTAGGGCATCACATTTTATTCCTGATTGGGGATTTCACCGGCATGATCGGCGACCCCACCGGTAAAAGTGTCACTCGGCCGACGCTCACGCGCGAGCAGGTTTTGGAAAACGCACAAACTTATCAACGCCAAATCTTCAAAATCCTCGATCCGGAAAAAACCGAAATCGTGTTTAACTCAAGCTGGATGGGCGCCATGTCCGCAGCCGACCTCATCGCACTCGCCAGCAGGCAAACCGTAGCCCGCATGCTGGAGCGAGATGACTTCTCCAAGCGGTACGCAGGGCATCAGCCTATTGCGATACATGAGTTTTTGTACCCCCTCGTGCAGGGCTATGATTCGGTCGCGCTCAAAGCAGATGTGGAGCTGGGGGGTACCGACCAAAAATTCAACCTGCTCATGGGCCGAGAGCTGCAAAAGCAATATGGGCAAAAGCCCCAGATCGTCATAACCATGCCTCTGCTAGAGGGATTGGATGGCGTGCAAAAAATGTCCAAATCGCTGGGTAATTACATCGGTATCGAAGAAGAACCCGATGATCAATTTGGAAAGCTCATGTCCATATCTGATGTACTGATGTGGCGATATTTCGAACTGCTCTCATTTAAACCCCTCGTTGAAATCGCAACACTGCGTGAAGAAATGCAGCAAGGTCGTAACCCGCGCGATATTAAATTTGAGCTCAGCATGGAAATTGTCGATCGGTTTCACGGCGCGGGGGCTGGTGCGTTGGCTCGGGAGCGCTTTATCGCCCGATTCGCAAAATCACAAATTCCTGATGACCTGCCCGAATTTAATATCGCCGTAGGGCAATCCGTTGTTCAAACCCTGAAAGAAATTGGGCTCGTGGCTTCAACCTCTGAGGCAATCCGGCATATTCAGGCGGGCGCTGTTCGTCTCAATAGCGATGTGGTTATGGATAAAGGGCAGGTGTTGGCGCAGGGCACGCAGGTGATTCAAGTGGGCAAGCGCCGCATGGCGAAAATAAATGTGACAAATGTCACGAATGAGGCTTGACGGAAATATTACAGCCTGTATAGTTCGCCTCCCTGAAGCGCAGATGGTTTTGGGGTGGTGTTGGAAGGCGCC
>DZCK01000128.1 GCA_022730245.1 Halothiobacillus neapolitanus | reverse complement strand
CCTGCTTTCGTTCCGCTCCGATATTTTGCAACAGATTGTGACCTTCGCCCGTCACGAAACCCGCTAACCACAAAAACAGGCAGCGGGCGAAATCCGCCAGCAATCAACTAAAAAATTCATAAAAACAATGCCTTGGCTAAAAACAAGCAACGCTGACCCACCGGCTATTCATCAGTACTTCATAAACTATTCATGAACATGTAAACAGATGTAAACAACACCGCAACATTTCTATTACAAGATCTACGCCTCATTTAAATAAGGCAATCTGTGATGCGTCGTTGGCAAGAAACCCCGCCGAATAAAGCACGAATTGAAATCATCCCCATGATCGATGTGATGATGTTTTTGCTGATATTTTTTGTACTCATTAGCCTGAATGTGATTCCGGCACAAGGCGTAAAAACTCAGCTACCTAAATCATCAGAATCACAAAAAATCAATGAGACAAAAAATGTACTCATTACGATCAATAATGAAAATACCTTGCAGCTGGATGGCAAATCAATCGAACTCAGCCAATTAGCGGCCGAGTTAAACCCATACAAAAATTCGGATAAAAAACCTAATTTTATTATTAATGGCGATAAAGCCGCCAATTTGCAAACGCTGGTGAATGTGATGGACGTAATTAAATCGGAAGGATTTAGTTCGGTTGCATTGGCCACAAAGTCTCAATAGCGGCTTTATAAAAATGATTGAGCGCATTTTTAAAATTCGTGAATGGCTGGCCGGTCTGCCCGCCCTGATTGCCCTGATATTCGTTATTTTAGGCGCGCAAACCATCAAGGTGCTGGAATCCAAACCCGCTGCGCCGCAGATCATGCAGCTATCGATGGTCAGCCTGCCTGAGCCGCCCAAACCGATCGAACCGCCGCCAGAACCCATTGTACCCCCAACGCCTGAACCCGTTGAGCCGCCACCGGTTACGCCTGCGCCCCCCGTTTTGCCCGAACCCGACACCGCAGCACCAGTGGTAGAGATTAAAAAGCCCACGCCGCCAGAACCCCCCAAACCGGTAGAGCACAAAAAAATTGTTGAACACAAAGCGCCCCCCAAGCCTGTGGCCAAACCAGAGCCCAAGCCTGAAGCGAAAGAACCGCCAGCCAAGGCCGAGCCTGCGCCCGTAGCGCCGCCCAAGCCACCCGTTGCCGAGCAGGTGGCGCCTAAGCCGATTGCCCCCGAACCCAAACCCAATTTAAGCGCAGCGGCTGAAGCCAGCTATATCGCTAAAGTACGGGCTGATTTAGAGGCCAACAAACGCTACCCCACCGGGCGCGAGGCGAGCTTAACCCAGCCCAGCGGCACGGTGCGCATT
This sequence comes from Halothiobacillus neapolitanus, assembly GCA_022730245.1. Lineage (GTDB taxonomy): Bacteria > Pseudomonadota > Gammaproteobacteria > Halothiobacillales > Halothiobacillaceae > Halothiobacillus > Halothiobacillus neapolitanus_A. Next base: position 3,295 of record DZCK01000128.1, on the reverse strand, counting down.
TGGATGACGCTCAATCGCCAAGGCGAAGTGGTGGATTCTGGCATTGAGCAAACCTCGCACGCCATGCTGCTGGATCGCACAGCGCTCTCCACCGTGCGGCGCTCAAATTTCGCGCCCTTTCCGGCCGATTCCTGGCCGGGCGCGGCAACCCACCGATTTACCGTTGATTTGAATTACCAGCCCGCCCAGTGATTTTTTAAAACCATGATGATGTTTAAGGAGATGGAGATGTTTAAGCCGAGATTATTAACCGTTTTAATCGGCAGCCTGATCGCCTCAGGTGTCGCCTTTGCCGATACGGTCACCACGACCAATGTCGGAAAAATTGATGTACAAGGCCAAGCCGTCGGTGCGGGCCAAATTGTGGCAGAAGATTCTGATAAAGCCCGCAGCCAAATTACCCGCAGCGCGATTGATAACGCCCTGCCCACCGAAAGCCCGTACCAGCTGATCGACATGCTCCCCGGCGTAAATGCCACCTCGCAAGATGCCACCGGTTTATTCGGCGGCACCTTGAGCATTCGCGGCTTTAACAGCGATCAGATCGGTTTTACGATTGATGGCGCGCCGGTGAATGATTCCGGCAACTACGCGGTTTATCCGCAGGAATATGTGGATTCTGAAAACTTAGAGCAAATCTTTGTAACCCAAGGTTCAACCGATACCGACGCGCCACATATTGGCGCAACGGGCGGCAACATAGGGATTGTATCCAGCAACCCCAAAGATTATTTCCGCATTAAAGGCGTGCAAACCTTTGGTCAATTGAATATGTATAAAACCTTTGCGCGGCTAGATACCGGCAAACTATTTAATGACACGACCACCGCTTATTTTTCTGTATCTAAATCAGCGGCAGATAAATGGCGCGGGGATGGCAAAGCCGACCGCACCCATATCGATGCGAAAATCGTATCTAAATTATCGCCCGGCAATCAAGTGTCTCTGGGTATTTTGTATAACGACGCGACCAATAATTTCTTCAAACGCGTGACTAAATCCCAATACGATAAAGGCGATTATAACTACGATTACGCCACCACCTTCCCTGGGCGTTTAACCCCCGTTAATGGCACCGCACAAGATGAATCAAAAACGGTTAATGGCGTATCGCGGTCAGATTATTACGCACTGCAAGTTAACCCGTTCCGCAATGCCTTAGTCACCTTAAATGGTAGCTTTCAATTAGCGAATAACCTGCGCTTAGATATCAGCCCGTATTACTGGTACGGCTACGGCAATGGCAGTTTCGGCACCTATTTGAAAGAAGGCGGTACCGGTGTGCCGGTAACGCAAGTGCGCGACCTAAACGGCGATGGCGATACGCTGGATAATGTTTTGATGTATCGCTCATCGGTGACCAAAACGCACCGCCCCGGCATCACCACCAAGCTCAACTGGCAAAACGATGTGCATAAAGTGGTGCTGGGTTTATGGTATGAGCGCGCCGATCATAAGCAAACCCAGCCGGTTACGGGTGTGGATGCCAGCGGCCACCCGATCAGCATCTGGGGCGAAAGCGCTTATGCATTGGATGGTAATGGCAATATCTATCAAGGCCGTAATTATCAAACCATTACCACCGTGGTTCAGCCGTTCATCATGGATACCATGACACTGGCCGATGATCGCTTAAAACTGAATGTCGGTATCCGCATGCCGCATACCACGCGCCAAGGCACCAATTACCCCAGCGCTGGTCGTGGGCTGAACAATTACTATGAAGTTAGCCGCACCTATAACGAAGTGCTGCCAAGCGTTGGCGCCACCTACTTCTTAACGCCCGAGCAATCTATATTCGGCAACGTGACTAAAAACTTCCGCGCGCCGGCCAACTACACCCTGTTTGATCCGGGCCGTGCGGAAGATATTTTGCCGGAAACCTCAACCAACATCGATTTGGGCTACCGCTACGACAGTAAATTTGTGACTGCCTCAGCCACCGCGTTTTATGTGAACTACAAGAACCGCCAAGCGTATGCAATCGATGAGAATGGCATTGGCCAAAACTACAACGTGGGTAATGTGCATACCAAGGGGCTTGAATTGGAAGCCGGCACCAAGCCAATCAACGGCTTTAGCGTGTATGGCTCGCTTACCTACACCGATGCCGTCACCGCCTCAGATTACGTGACCTACGTTTCGGGCAAGCAAATCGTTGTACCCACCTCGGGCAAACACTATGTGAATACGCCCAAATGGCTTGCGGCGGTGGATTTGAATTACCAGCAAGGCCGCTTCTTTGGTAACTTCAAAACCCGCTACACCGGCCTGCGCTATTCCACGGTGCTGAATGATGAAAGCATTCCCGGCTACATTACCAACGATTTATCCGTGGGGTACAAGTTTGCTGATGCCGGTTATTTCAAGAACCCCACGCTGCGGTTTAACGTGTCTAACCTGTTTGATCGCAAGTACCTGAACTCGATTGAAGGCACGACTGTCACGGCACTGGGTTATCAAACCTATAAAGGCAGCGCACCCACCTATATGCCTGCGGCACCGCGTTTTGCGAGTGTCACGTTCTCGGCTGATTTCCAGTAAATCACCCCATAAAAAAGGCCTCACTGCGCTTGCAGGCGGGCCTTGGCACACGGATGTGCCGATTTTATTTAACAATAAAAATGTTAAATAAAATCAGAATGAGGCAGCGAGTTTTTTTGCAAACACTCACATTTTGGTCGGTTTTTTTAATCTTGAGCAGGAGGGCGGGGTAACCCAGCTTTAATTCCCTATGGCATTTAACATCCATTTATTGCACGACATTGTTTTTTATTTGCTCTACGCGATGGCGGCCATCGTTACGTTTATAGCCATTGAGCGCATTATTTTTTACGCTTTCACCATCCGCCAAGCCAGACTCTGCTTGCACGGCGATACGCCACCCAGTGCAAAAAGCGTGGTGGCCGATATGGTTGCACCGTTACAGGCAGCCGAGCACCGCCAAGCCAGCCGCCACCAAATGGAAGATTTAGCCGAATCCGGTTACATCAAAGTGCGCACGCAGCTGGTTCATCATTTATGGGCTTTAGATACCATCGTCACCGCCGCCCCGTTGCTTGGCTTGGTGGGCACCATTTTCGGCATCATCGACACCTTTTCTGCTTTAGCCAGTTCAGGAATATCCGACCCGTCAGCCGTGAGCGCAGGCATCGGCACCGCCCTCTACGCGACCGCCTTGGGTATTGGCGTGGCGCTGTACGGTCTTATTTTTTACAACCTGTTCCATAACCGGGTTGAACGCATTAGCGACAAAATCAAATTGATTATTTTGAAATTCAGCGGCGCGCAAGCC
>DZCK01000257.1 GCA_022730245.1 Halothiobacillus neapolitanus | reverse complement strand
TGAACATGCGGCTATTTTAACCGGGAAGTCAATGTATTCTCGTGCAAAGGACTCGCTTTATATTATAATGATGTGGCGCGCGTCCGCGCGCCAATCGATGGTTTTACAACGCCCAAAGAAGTTTTAAAGCCTTAATAAAACCCGCATTCCTTTTGAGTTTTCGGGTTTTTTATGCCTGCAGCGATCGTTGCAGTCTTGTCGCAGCGTGATATGATTTGATCCTAAAATCTGTTTGTTTTATTGCCTTAATTGGGCGTTTTCATATTTTGAAAAATAGAAAATGGAGAAGCGATGATTTTGGTGACCGGCGCTGCTGGGTTTATCGGCAGTAATTTTGTGCTCGATTGGTTGGGCGCTTGCGATGAGCCGGTCGTTAATCTCGATAAGCTCACCTATGCCGGTAATCTGGCGAATTTGGCTTCTCTGGCGGGTGATGCACGGCATATTTTCGTTCAGGGTGATATGGGCGATTCGGCGCTGGTCAGCCAGTTGTTGGCGCAATATCAACCGCGTGCCGTCATCAACTTTGCGGCTGAAAGCCATGTCGATCGTTCCATTCTGGGGCCGGGCGATTTTATTCAAACCAATGTTGTTGGCACATTTGGGCTTTTGGAAGCGGTGCGCGCGTATTGGGGTGCTTTGCCAGAAGAAAAGCAAGCGGCATTCCGCTTTCTGCATGTTTCAACCGATGAGGTTTATGGCTCGCTCGATCTTAATGCACCGGCTTTTACCGAAACCCACCGCTATGAGCCCAATAGCCCCTATTCTGCGAGCAAAGCCGCTTCCGATCATTTGGTTCGCGCTTACCATCACACCTACGGCCTGCCGGTGCTAACAACCAATTGCTCGAACAATTACGGTCCGTATCACTTCCCGGAAAAGCTCATTCCCTTGTGCATTCACAATGCTTTGGCAGGAAAGCCGTTGCCGATTTATGGAGATGGGCAGCAAATCCGTGATTGGCTGTATGTGAAAGATCATTGCAGCGCCATTCGTCGCGTGCTTGAGGCGGGGCGTTTGGGCGAGGTATACAACATCGGCGGTTGGAATGAAAAGGC
>DZCK01000256.1 GCA_022730245.1 Halothiobacillus neapolitanus | reverse complement strand
CCCCATCAGCAAGGCGGCCACCGCATGTTTGCAGCCTGTACCGACGGGGCAGGTGCAATGTGTATAAAAGCACACCTTACCCCGCGGGTCGCGTGAAACCTTCACTTCCACTGCGTAAGGCCTGCGCCCTGTGCCCTGAACAGTGGCGGAAATCTCGTTCCCTTGCATCTCCAGATTCTGCACAGCCCCGGAAAGATAGGCTTGCGCCTTGTTGACTTCGTGCTGACCAAAAACTTGGAAAACATCGACAATGCTATAGAGAAGTGGACTTGTGTTAGACATGGCTTAAAGCAAGTGTATTTTTCAAGGCGCGGGATTTTAGCATCCAGTTCACACTATTGATCCGGTTTGGCGTAGAAGCTCCGTCTCGGCGCGAAAACATCGGCTCGGGGACGAGCCTCCTACGCCAAAGGACGGCACCAGGGCGCGCCGTGCGCACCTTTTAGACCCTCGGTGCGCATGGCGCACCCTACTTCATGAATAACTTGAACGGCATCTGCCGACGGCTTGGTCGTTTTATCCGGCAGGTACAAATCGCCCTTTTGCCCGCAGGCGGTGAGTAAACCAAGCAAAACCAGGGTGGTTAGAAAATAACTTAAGCGCATAATTCATCCCCTCATAAAATTTTGCAGAGCATACCCCGTGCAGCCCACATCCCCGCAAATAAAACCACCCGCATCGCAGTCTTTCACTTGGCGCGGTATCTCCAACTGGGCGCGAGAGCACAAGACCGCACTGATTCAAGCCAATATCGTCGCCATTCTCGCCGCCGCCGCCAGCATCCCGCTGCCCATGTTATTGCCGCTGTTGGTCGATGAAGTTTTGCTGCACAAGCCCGGATTTTTAGTGCACACCACCCAGGCCATCTTCCCCGAAAGCTGGTGGGGGCCGGTGTTGTATGTGGTCGCGGTGATGATTCTGACGCTGCTATTGCGCCTCATCGCACTCGGCCTGAACGTATTTCAAATGCGCGCCTTCACCCAAATCAGCAAAGATGTCAGCTACCGCTTGCGCTCGGCCTTGCTGGATAAACTCGGGCGCGTGTCGATGGCCGAATACGAAACCCTGG
>DZCK01000127.1 GCA_022730245.1 Halothiobacillus neapolitanus | reverse complement strand
GGGGAGGGCTGGGGTGGGGGTGTGAATTTGGCACCTGTGCTTAACGTTAACCCCCCTCCCCAACCCCTCCCCACAAGGGGGAGGGGCTTGAGATGAGCTCCGCCCCATAAATGGGAGGGGCTTGAAGAGGTGTTTCGCCCCATAAATGGGAGGGGCTTGAATGAACTCCCTCCCCCCTCGTGGGGGAGGGCTGGGGTGGGGGTGTCCGAGCTGGCGCTATTTACCGGCAGGCAAACCACCCCACAACGGCGCAACGATGGCCCAAACGTTCGCCAACACTGGCAGCTCGCCTTCGGCGGTGGGATGTAGGCCATCTTCCTGCATGAGCTTGGGGTTGGTGGCAACGTTTTTGAGTAAAAACGGTACGAGCGGGTGGTGGTTTTTTTCGGCCAGCTGTTGATACATTGCGGCAAACGGGGTGGCATAGGCCGGGCCATAGTTGGGCGGCAGCATAATGCCGAGCAGCACCACGTTGGCCCCGGCCTGCGTGCTTAACTCAATGAGTTTTTGCAGGTTTTGCCGAATGAGCGGCAGCGGCAGCCCGCGCAGGCCATCGTTCGCGCCCAATTCGATGAGCACCCAGCCGGGTTGATGCACGGCCAGTAATTCCGGCAGGCGAGACAACCCGCCGGAGGTGGTTTCCCCGCTGATTGAGGCGTTAATTACATCCCATTTGGGCTTGCCGTTTTTCGCGGGCAGGTTTTGCGCAAGGCGATCGGCCATGAGCGCTACCCAGCCGTCTTTTTCGGCCAAATTATGCGCGGCAGAGAGCGAATCGCCCAACACCAGCACGGTGTGGGCGCGCTCGGCGGGTGAAATGGCTTCTTGCCCAAAGGCCGCCGATGCACTAAAAGCTAAGAGCGTTGCGATCAAACCGCGCGTTATCAAACCTCGAAAATTCAAACCTAGACAATTCAAACCTAGAAAATTCAAAACTTGGAAAATCACAGTTATGTCCTCACGCATTGGGTTATTGGCAGCGAAGCCGGCAGACGCTGCGGTTATTCTACGGGCAAAGCAGGTTACAAAATCGGTGGCCACGCCGGATGAGCCCAGCGGGCGGCTCACCATTTTGCATGAAGCCAGTTTAGACGTTGCGCAGGGCGAAGCCGTGGCGCTCATCGGGGCTTCGGGTGCAGGCAAATCGACCTTGCTGGCCTTGTTGGCCGGGTTAGATGTGCCCACCAGTGGTGCTATCGAGCTGGTGGGTTATCGCCTCAATGCGCTTAGTGAAGATGAGCGTGCGGCGGTGCGGGCGGGGCGCGTGGGCTTTGTATTTCAATCGTTTCAATTGATTGATGGGTTAACGGCGCTTGAAAATGTGGCTCTGCCGCTCGAATTACAAGGCGTGGCCGATGCGACAGCGCGCGCTCGGGCGGCGCTCGATGAGGTGGGGCTAAGCCACCGCCTGCGGCAATTCCCCAAGGTGCTGTCGGGCGGCGAGCAACAACGCGTGGCATTGGCGCGGGCGTTTGCAGGCACTCCGGCCATTTTATTTGCCGATGAACCCACAGGCTCGCTCGATACCGCCACCGGCGAGCGCATTATCGAGTTGATGTTCGCCCTGCGTGATCGCCATGCCGCCACGCTCGTGCTGGTAACACATGATCCGGCGCTCGCCGCGCGCTGCGATAAAAGTTATGAAATAAAAGCGGGTGTGTTGCAGCCATGCCGATAAATCCCCCCAAGACCCATAATGCCCCCGCGCCCTTAATTGCCCGCCCCGCCTTACTGCGATTACCCCTCGGCACATTGCTGCATTTGGCTTGGCGCGGCCTGTGGCGCGAGCTTAAAAACGGGGCGCTTACCCCGATGTTTTTGGCCTTGTGGGTGGCGGTATCCAGCGTTACGGCCGTGGGGTTTTTTACCGATCGGGTGGATGCCGGTATGCGTGCGCAAGCCGCCGAGTTTTTAGCCGCCGATGGCCGCATTACCTCGCCCGATTCGCTCGAAAAACCCCTAATTCAAGCACAAAAACTGGGGCTAACCACCGCGCAAACGCTGGAATTTCCGACCGTGATTCTCGCAGGCGACCACACCCAATTGGTCAGCCTTAAAGCCGTGGGCGCGGGGTATCCCTTGCGCGGTAGCTTAACGATTGCGCAAAGCACACAAGCCCCGCCCACAACCGTGCCGCAAGGGCCGCCTGCGGGCACCGTGTGGCTGGCGCCCCGCGCCCTGGCTTTGCTGAATTTAGCCGTGGGCGCTGCGGTGCAAATTGGCCAAAAAACCTTCACCATTGCCGCCGTGTTGGAGCGCGAGCCCGATGTGGGTAACTTTTTTGCCCAAGCGGCGCCGCGCGCGCTAATTAATTTGGCCGATATACCCGCCACAGGGTTGGTTACCCCCGCCAGCCGCGTAACCCACGCCCTGTTGCTGGCCGCCCCCGCCGCCGAACGAGCCGGCCTGCTTGCGGCCTTGGCCAAAGAACTGCCCGCCGATTTATCCATCGAGCGCCCCGAAAACAGCCAGCCCGCCTTCAAAACCGCGTTTGATCGTGCGGCTCGGTTTTTGGGGTTAGCGGCCATGGTGGCCGTGCTGTTGGCGGGTGCCGCCTTGCTGATTGCCGCACAGCAATACAACCGCGTGCAGCAAGATCCGGCGGCGTTAATGCGGGCATTCGGCGCGCCATCGGCCACCATTTTTAAGCTCTACACCCTGCGCTTAACCGGGCTTGCGGTGCTGGCGGCCATTCCGGGCATTGCCGTGGGCGCGCTCACGCAATTGGGGTTATCGGCCTTGCTGGGTTCGCTGTTGAATTTTCAATTACCGCCCCCGAGCCTCGCCCCCGTGGGCTTTGGCGTGGGCATCGCCTTGGTCGCCTTGCTGGGGTTTGCGCTGCCCGCCTTGCTGCGTTTAAAAGATACGCCGCCGCTGCGGGTGCTCAATAACCAGCTCGCCGCACCGCCGCCTGCCGCCGCGCTGCTGTTTGGCGCGGGTTTAGCGGCCATGGCGGGGTTAATTTGGCTGCAAGCGCGTGATGCAGCGCTTACCGGCTATGTCATCGGCGGCTTGGCGGCCAGCTTGGCCGTTTTTATCGGCGTGATTTGGCTGCTACTGCGGCGGCTGCGCCGCTACCCCGCGCGCGGAGTGGCGCGGTTTGGCTTGTCTCGATTGGCGCGCTCGCCTTGGGCCTGTGCCACGCAAATTGCCGCTTTGGCGCTGGGTTTAACCGCGCTCTTGCTGCTCGGCGTGGTGCGCGGCGATTTGCTGGGCGCTTGGCAGGCGCAAATCCCTGCCGATGCACCGAATTTTTTCGCCATCAATATTCAGCCCGATGAAGTAGCGCCCATCGAGGCCTTGTTCAAAGCGCAGCACATTCACGGCGCGGGTTTTTACGCCATGAATCGCGCGCGCTTAACGCGGGTGAACGATCAGCCCATCGATACCAAAACGCTGCACGGTCAGGCCAAAAATTTAGCCGAGCGGGAATTTAATTTATCCACCCAGCCCAAAAAATTAGGTAGCGATAACACACTCATCGCCGGGGTGTGGCAACCGGCGCACACCGGCTGGTCGGTCGAGCAAGGCATTGCCAAAACCCTGAATTGGCATTTGGGCGACAAGCTCACGTTCACCGTGAATGGCGCGCCTGTAACAGCAGCTATTTCCAGCATCCGCAAAGTGAATTGGGATTCGATGCGGCCAAACTTTTTCGTGCTGGGCTCGGCGGATTTATTGGCCAATAGCCCCGCGCAATTTGTCACAAGCTTTTATTTACCCGCACCCAATTTGGCGCAGCAAAAGGCGCTGCTGCAACAATTCCCCACCCTAACCTTGTTCGATTTAAGCCAAATTTTGGGCGAAGTGCGCACGTTAATTGAACGGGCTTCACAGGCCGTTCAATACGTGTTTATTTTTACCCTGCTGGCCGGTTTGGTCGTGCTGTTGGCGGCTTTTCATGCGAGCGAAGCCGAACGCCTGCGCGAAACCGCGATTTTGCGCGTGCTGGGCGCCAGCCATCGCCAAGTGCGGCGCAGTTTATGGCTAGAATTTATCGTGCTGGGCGTGCTTGCTGGCCTGTTGGCCGCCCTTGCAGCGGGCAGCTTAGGCGCGCTATTGGCCGTTAAGCTCTTTAACTTGCCTTGGCATTTTGATGCACGGCTTTGGCTCTATGGCCTCGGAGCCGGGCTGGCACTGGCCACCCTGCTCGTGCCGCTACTGAGCCGCCGCGTTTTAGCCAGCACCCCCGCCGCCGTGCTGCGTGGCGGCTAAAGGTTTTTTGCCGCCTGCCGTTTATCCCCACAAAACAACCGTTCAAGCCCAAGCCACTGGGATAACGCCGCGCGGTGTGGTTCGATACCTGTGTATAAAAGCCAGAACTGGAATCAGGGGCGTAATGAACAGCACACACCAACACCTTCAACCCAAGCGCACGCCCAAGCACACGCCCAAGCACGGCGCCTTGCGGCAGCTTAAAAAAGCGCAAGGGTTCACCATCATCGAACTCATGATTACGCTCACCGTCGCGGCCATTCTGCTTGCCATTGCCATTCCGAGTTTTACCTATCTTACTGTCAGCAATAAGCTCACCACCAGCGCCAACAGCCTCGTGAGTAACCTTATGATCGCGCGCGCAGCAGCCGTCAAGCGCAATGCGGATGTAGGGATGTGCGCCGACAGCTCGTGCAGCGTCAACTTTCCCGCAGGCAGCGCCACCATCATCCATGCCGGCATCAGCGGTATTCAACCGAGCGTGATT
>DZCK01000126.1 GCA_022730245.1 Halothiobacillus neapolitanus | reverse complement strand
GCGAATGAGTTGGGTGCCGCCCACGCGGTAAAATTGGCCATCGGCTAATACGCGCAGCAAACGGGTTTGCAAATCCATTGGCATATCGCCAATTTCATCTAAGAAGAGGGTGCCGCCATGTGCTTGTTCAAATCGACCCATGCGTTGGCCTGCCGCACCGGTGAACGCGCCTTTTTCATGGCCAAAAAGCTCAGATTCCAGTAAATCTTTGGGGATGGCGGCGGTGTTGAGCGCCACAAACGGACCGTTGCGCCGCAAGCTGTGCTGATGCAGGGCGCGGGCGACCAGTTCTTTGCCCGTGCCCGATTCGCCGTTGATGAGCACGGTGACGTTCGAGCGCGCCAGCCGACCAATGGCGCGGAAAATTTCCTGCATGGCGGGTGCATTGCCAATTAAATCGGCTTGTGTGCCGGTGTCTTGCGCGGCTCGGTTGGCCTCATCACTTTCTGGTGCGGGCGTTTGGGGCTGAACCGATGCGAGCGCGCGCTGCGCCAGCCGGACGGCATCGTCAATATCGAATGGTTTGGGCAGGTAATCGAATGCGCCGCCTTCAAACGCGCCCACGGCACTATCTAAATCGGAATGCGCGGTGATAATAATAACGGGTAAGTTGGGGTGGGTTTGCCCGAGCGAGGCAAGCAGGCTTAACCCATCTTCGCCGGGCATGCGGATGTCTGAAAACAAGACATCGGGCGCGCCGCTGCGTAACCTCGCGCGCAGCAACGCCGCGCTTTCAAAGGCTTCAACCTGAAATCCTGCGGATTTTAAGGCGCGCTCTAGCACCCAGCGGATGCTGTGGTCATCATCGACAATCCAGAGTTTGGGCGCGTTTTTGTTCATTGATGGTGTGGGAACGGGGCTCATGATGCGTTGGCCTCGGGCGTGTGGGATTCATGCGAAATGGGAAGAACCAGCGAAAACGTGATGGCATGGGGTTTTTGCCTGAACTCAATCATGCCTTGATGTTGTTCTGCAATGGTTTGTGCAATGGATAAACCCAGCCCCGTGCCGTTCGCCCGCCCACTGACCATGGGTAAGAACAGGCTTTCTAGCAGATGCTCGGGCACGAGCGGGCCATTGTTGGTGAGCTCGATGCAGAGCACCAGACGATGACGATTTTGATGGATGGTGTGCTGGCGGAGTACGCGGGTTTTGACGCGCAGTTCGGGCTCGGCGACGGCGTGTTCATTCATAGCCTGTAGGGCGTTTCGCCCCAAATTGAGCAGCACTTGGACGAGTTGATCCTGATCTGCACGGATCTCGGGAATGCTGGGGTCAAAATCAAAATGCCAGCGCAGCCGAGCCATTAAAGGAATTTGCTCGGCCTCTATGCTGAGCAATTGCCGCACTTGTTCGAGCGGCGCATGGATGTTGATTAGGGCAAAGTTCGGCCGATTGATGGGGCCGAGCATGCGGTCAATCAGGTTTTTCAGCCTGTGGGTTTCATTCAGAATAATTTGGGTGTATTCACGCAAATCGGCGTTGGGTAGCTCACGCTCCAGGAGTTGGGCTGCGCCTTGTACGCCACCCAGCGGGTTTTTAAGCTCATGCGCGAGGCCGCGCACCAGTTGGCGGGTCGAGATTTGCATGGCATGGAGCTGCGCCTCGCGGGATATGCGAACATGCTGCTCGATGTCGGTCAGTTCAAGCAAGAGCGCCGCGCCTTCAATATCCGGAGCGGGGGTGATGGCGCAATCGGCGATGCGGGTTTGGCCGTGCGGGGCAATAAGCTGGGCTTCACGTAAAGTCACCACTTGTTGCGTTGCCTCGGCTTCTGCAGCCGCGCTTGCAAGCGCCGGGTTGTGGGTGAAAAAAGGGGTAAAGCCCTGTTTTCGCACCGCTAAAAAGCTGGTGTCCCAAAACTGCTCGGCTGCGGCGTTAAAGTACAAAAGCTGTCCTTGCGCATCTAAAACCACAATGGCCGTATTGAGCGCATCGGCTAAGCGAACGGGCCGGATGGCGCGTTTAATGTCGGACTGGGTCACATGAACTCCTTCGGTACTTGCCCTGAAACGGTTCGATGGGGTCTGTAATGCAAAGAGCATGCCTAGGATGAAAGTTGGCTGTGTTGGGTTTATTTAAATCAATAGCTTGCATTGGTTTTTCTCGGGAGATAAAGAAAAACGGCGCGCAAAAAATGGATGGCCACTCAGCGGGGTTCAGTTTAAGGGTTTTTGGCACCAAATTGGTGCGCAAATCGAGCTTGTGATTTTATTTTGGTGCAGATGATGCTGGGGGTAACCCGCCTGAAACCTGAATCACAACGGGGTTGGATTGATAAATGTTTTGCCCATGGCGCATCACAATCGCGATGATGGAATGGCTGCCGTTGGTGATGTTGTTGAGCATAAAGCGCTGCCCTGTTGAGTCATCCACCTGCACAGCGCCATCAATAACAATGCGCATGCGGTCGCCAGCGGTAATATCCAGCGCGGGCTTAAGCTTTACCTGCACAAAAATGGTGCCGCCTTCGCGCGCTGAAACGAAGCCGGCTTGCGGTTCGGTAATCACGAGTGATTGATAATGCCCGTTTGGCGCAACACGCGGCACAGCCGACGCGGCAGATTCGGGCAGTGGGCTGCGAATGATCTGCGGATTACTGCTGGGCACGCTTGGGGGCGCCATGTGAATCAGGCTGTCGCCTTGGGGGAGGGTGGGCGTGCCGCTTTGCGTAACGGTTGGGTTATTGGCCGGATTGTTAATTTGGACGGGCGGCATTTGCATCGAAGGCACCAGTGCCGCATTGGGTGCCGCATTGGGCGCCGTGTTAGGCAGTGGCGCGGCGGTTATGGGCGCTGATGGCGTAGCGGGTGGCAGGTTGATGGGGGTGAGCGGAATCACCGGCGGCGGGTCGATGGTGATTTTTTGTGCGCCTTTGGTCGGCTGATCGGTGAATACCGTATCGCCCTGGCTATTGGTGTATTTGTAGACCGTTTCTGCGTGGGCACTGGGGGCAAGCAGGCTTAAGCTTGCGGCCAAAAGCAAGGGGGTGAACCACGCGGGGTATCGCGCACTCGGGCGTGACAAGGGCTTGTGGGCGGGATTGAGCGGGTTCATCGGTGAAAGACTCCTTGTCAATGCGGGTGTAGTTAGCGTAACACGGGCAGATTGAATCGCGCGGCGAGAAATTCGGGCTGCTATAAAACTTTGAGGCTAAGAGTTAGGCTGCGCCCGAAGGTTCCCATTTACGCCAATGCGGTGCGGGGCAGTCTATTGCGCAGCGATTAAACGCTCAAGTTTGGCGGTATGCGCGCGGCGGGTTTCAAGCGTGTTGGCTACGATATTGATATGCCCGAGTTTTCGCCCTGCACGGGCTTCCTTGCCATAGTCGTGCAGGTGCACGCCGGGCAATGCCAAAATGGCGTTACGCGGCGGAATTTGGCCGATGAGATTGAGCATGCAGCTATGCCCGGTGCACGCGGTGCTACCGAGTGGCCAGCCTAAAATGGCGCGCAGGTGATTTTCAAATTGCGATGTGGCCGCGCCGTTTTGTGTCCAGTGGCCGCTGTTGTGCACGCGGGGTGCCATTTCATTGGCAATCAGCGCGCCATGGTGTTCAAAAAACTCAATTGCCAGCACGCCGACATAATCGAGCCCGATTAAAACGCGGCGGGCATAGGTTTCAGCTTGGGCTTGGGCGGGATCATTCGGGTGAATATCGGTGCGTTGTAATATGCCGCCGACATGATTATTTTCACCCACGGGATAGAAGGCAAGCTCGCCTTGGGTGCTGCGCACCGCGATGATGGAAACTTCGCGGGTGAAAGCAATCATCTGCTCCAAAATGGCGGGCTGTTCGTGCATTTGTGCCCAAGCGGCGGAGCAATCAGCGGGTGTGCGGATGACCACTTGTCCTTTGCCGTCGTAGCCGAGCCGACGGGTTTTTAAAATAGCCGGATAGCCAATGGTTTTTACCGCCGCGCCCAGTGATTCAAGCGAATCGACGGCGGCATACGGCGCCACCGCAATGCCCTGTGACTCAAAGTATTGCTTTTCTGTGATTCGATCTTGCGCCACAGCCAGCGACCGAGCACCGGGGTAAATGGCATGGTGATGGTGAACGCTTGTCACCGCCGAAACAGGGATGTTTTCAAACTCCAATGTGATGACATCACATTCTACGGTGAGTTGCTCCAGCGCCCGCTCATCATCATATTCTGCCTGAATATGCCGCCCGAGTTTGCCTGCCGGCGCTTGTGCGCTGGGGTCGAGAAACGTAAATCGCAACCCCATCGCAATGCCGGCCAACGCGAGCATTTGCCCCAATTGGCCTGCGCCAATAATGCCGATGTGGGCGGGCGTAAAATCTGAGGTGGGTTGCTTTGAAATAGGTTCGTGCATGATGTAACGGTGGGCGTGGTTAAAGAACGATGGCGGGGGCGCGCGGGTCGGTGTGCGCCAGCACAGCTTGGGTTTGTGCCGAGCGCCAATCATCTAAGCGCGTGGCCAGCGCCGCATCGTGTACCGCCAATTGCGCGGCAGCCAGCAAGGCTGCATTAACGGCACCCGCGCGGCCAATTGCCAGCGTGCCCACCGGTATGCCTGCGGGCATTTGCACGATAGAAAGCAACGAATCCCATCCCGATAAGGTTTTAGATTGCACGGGCACCCCTAACACGGGCAGCCGTGTTTTAGCGGCCAACATGCCGGGCAGATGCGCAGCGCCGCCGGCACCGGCGATGATGACCTTCAGTCCGCGCCCCG
>DZCK01000255.1 GCA_022730245.1 Halothiobacillus neapolitanus | reverse complement strand
GCAAACTGGTCAGCAACCTGCACCCCGACCGCGAAAGCGACCCCGAGCAACGCGCGCGCAAAACCGAACTCATGCAGCGCGTCAACCAAGCCTATGAAAAAAACAACCTACTGCAACTGCTTGAATTACAAATCGAACTCGACCACATCGACCCCGCAAGCCTAAGCAACCTTAGCGCCGAACGCCTTGCGCGTTTCACCAAAACCCTCAAACAGCAACTTAGCGAACTCAATGCCGAAAAAACCCAAATCGAAATGGAATTCCGAGCGCGCTTTAACATCGACTATCAAAGCCTGGGCTTCAATGCCAAACCAAGCCAAGTCATGCGCCTGCTGGCGCAAGACATCGCCAGCCACCAGCGCGACCTGCACTTTATGCAGCTTGATCTAAGCGAAATCATTGATGTCAAAAGCCTCAAAGACTGGCTGAAAAACATGCACGACCGCGACATGTATTTTTGAAGCCGTTGCAAAATGCACGACGATAATCAGGCATGAAATAACCGACGGATATTGATCGAGTTTAGGGCGCATTAGAGAAGCGTAATGCGCCGAAGTTGTGACGGGCAGCCAAACCGAACACCTTTCGGCGGTTTAAGCTACGCTAAACCGCCCTACGCGGGCTACAGCAAAACCCTCAAGCAGCAACTTGCCGAACTCAACGACGAAAAAAGCCAGATTGAAATGGAATTCCGCCAGCGCTTTAACATCGACTATCAAAGCCTGGGCTTCAATGCCAAACCCACCAGCATCATGCGCCTGCTCGCGCAAGACATCGCCAGCCACCAACGCGACTTGCACTTTATGCAGCTTAATCTCAACGGAATTATTGATGTCAAAAGTCTCAAAATCTGGCTGAAAGTCATGAACGACCGCGACATGTATTAAACCCACTGCAACCAAGCAGTGAAACGTCGAAAACGGCCAATCCGCAATGAATATATCTCGAAGCGTAGGAGCGGGCTTGCCCGCGAAAGGCCGTAATCTAAAGCCTTCGCGGGCAAGCCCGCACCTACCGTCAACTCATGGAAGCGAACGTAGGGCGCATTAGCGAAGCGTAATGCGCCGAAGTTGGGCG
>DZCK01000254.1 GCA_022730245.1 Halothiobacillus neapolitanus | reverse complement strand
GATATTATTTTTAGCGGCATCCGAATAGTTATCCACTTTACCAAAAGTAAATAAAGGCTGAATGACCGCAAACTGCAAACCCGCCAAGACTGAAATGCCATCATCAAACTTGCCTGCATCGTCGCGCAAGGTACAGGTGGTGCAGGTTGAAGCACCATTTTGAAAAATTCCGCCCTGTACGCCAGGAACGGCGGAAACATACGCATTGGCATCAATGCGCACGCCAGCACGACCATAAACCTCATCTAAAAGCGCGTGCGCCCGTTCGACCACCGCTTCACGCTCCTTGATACGCGGATCGGCATTCAACGCCATCTCTACGGCCTGATCTAAATTCACGCTCTGCGCCCACGTCGCCGCCGGGGTGGTGCATAACAAAGCCAGCATAAGCACGGGATTTAATGGATGCTTAAACATACGTTTAGTAATATTCATCGCGTTGGCCTTTGGTTACTTTTGGTCGCCTTCAGCGGCTTTGTTAAATAAAAACTGACTAATCAAAGTCTCTAAAACAATGGCCGATTGCGTCAAGGCGATTCGATCGCCTGATTGCAATAGCGCATCTTCCGCCCCCGGTGAAATGCCAATATATTGTTCACCCAAAAGACCGGAGGTATAAATCGCCGCTGAACTGTCTTTAGGGAAAATGGTATATTTCGATTCGATATTCATACCGACAACCGCACGAAAACTTTGTGGGTCAATAGAAATACTTTCTACACGCCCGACCACCACGCCGCCGAGTTTAATCGGCGCACGCACTTTTAAGCCGCCAATATTATCGAACTCCGCAGTCACGACATAACCCTGACCTGAAGGCAAGCTCAATAAATTACTTACATTGAGCGACAGCAGAGTCAATGCCGCAATTCCAAGTGCAACAAACAATCCAACCCAAATATCACGCGTATTATTTTCTTGCATTAAAAAAACCTAAAAAATGCTTCATACATTGAACATGAGCGCAGTCATAATAAAATCTAAGCCTAAAACCGCAAGCGAGGTATTCACTACGGTGCGCGTCGTCGCCCGACTCACGCCCTCAGCCGTGGGCAGGCAATCATAGCCTTCAAACAAGG
>DZCK01000001.1:42506-58478 GCA_022730245.1 Halothiobacillus neapolitanus | reverse complement strand
GTTGATTTAATTGGTCGGGATGAGAGGATTTGAACCTCCGACCACCTACACCCCATGCAGGTGCGCTACCAGGCTGCGCTACATCCCGAGACTTTTCACGACGGATGCCGTTTCAAAGAGGCGCGAATATTAGCCCAATTGCGGGAAAGAATAAAGCCTAGGCGAGATGATTTTTTCCTTGACCGTTGCACTGATGCGGCAGAGGATGCGCTGGCCGCTCGTTTTGTAAGGCTTATTGTTTCTTTTGGTTTTAATTTTTTAGTCAATTCGGGGTTTGTTGTATGAGTCATGGTTTACATACCCACGCGCCGCACGATGAGGCGGTTCACGAAGCCGCCCATGCTGACGTTCATGTTCCACACAGTTTGAATCAGTGGGTTGCGATTTTTACGGCCTTGATTGCGGCCTTGGGCGCGATGGTGAGTTATCAGGGCAGTAATCTGATGAACGAGGTTTTGTTGTATAAAAATGAAGCGGTTCTGAAAAAAACCAAAGCCACGGATGAGTGGAATTACTATCAGGCGGTGAGCACAAAATCGCATTTAATGGAATTGGCCGTTGATTTAACCACGCCGGATCGCGTAGCCGGTTTCAAAGATGAGATTGCTAAATATAAAACCCAAAAGGTGGAAATTAAGCAGCGGGCGGATGCGTTGGAGAAAGAATCTGAGGATGCGAATGCGGAATCATTTCGGTTGAATAAGCCGCATCACGATTTGGAAATTGCGATGATTTTCTTTCAAATTGCCATTTCACTGGCGTCAATTACGGCCTTAACGGGGCGGCGATGGTTGTTTGGGGCGGGTTTGTTCAGTGCGCTGATCGGCATCGGTTTGTGGGGTATGGCTCTGGTTGCGATGTCATGAACGCGGCGGTTGTTCGGGATTCGGTTTTTTATAGCTGGAATGGCTGGAATCAATCGCTTTTTTTGTGGATTAACTCATCGCAATGGCCGGGAAAAGATGCGCTCGCGGCGGCAGGCACTTTTTTAGGCGATCACCAGTGGTATCCGATTGTGATTGCTCTGGCGTTAACCTTGGCACTGGCTCGGCCAAGCTGGATGTGCCCAGAGCGGGTTGGGGTTCTGGTTTGGAGTTATTTATTGAGCTGGTGGGTGATTGCCACATTAAAACCGATGCTCGATTTGCCAAGACCCTTGTCGGTGTTGGGTGATGGGATGGTGCATGTGGTAGGGCGGCCGGAATATCTGCACAGTTTTCCTTCGGGGCATGCGGCTTTTGTTTGCTTGCTGTGGGCGAGTTTGGCGCCCGGCGCGGCTTGGCCTATTCGTTGGGGGCTGGGGGTGTTTGCGTTTTGGGTGGCTTGGTCACGCATGGCGGTGGGCGCGCATTTTCCGGCCGATATATTAGGCGGGGCGCTCATTGGCTTGATTTGTGTGGCGGTGGTGAGTGGCTTGTGGTGGGCTTTTAGGCGTTTGCGCTAATTATCGGCGCGCGGCGCGCAGGAGGTGTGGCCACTTAGGATTTGAGTGTATGCGGGTATTCCGAAGCCTTAAGCGCGATAGGACCCGATTGCATGAGTGCCGGTTTGCCGAGGTAAAATCCCTGACCCCAGTCGATGCCCATTGCGGCCAATTCTTGTGCGGTGGCTTGGTCGGTAATAAATTCAGCGACGGTAATTAGGCCAAGATCGGCGGCCATGTTTTGGATGTGCTGCACAATGCGTTTGGCTTTGTTGTTGGTGGTGATATGGCGCACTAACTCGCCTTCTATTTTCAGGAAGTGGAAGGGTAGGTCGAGTAAGTACCGGTAGGATGAGTAGCCGCTGCCAAAGTCATCGAGCGCAAGACGCAGGCCGAAATCGAGCAGGGGTTGCAAGGCCTGCAATGCTTCTTGGGTATCTTCGACCAGTTCTCGCTCGGTGATTTCAATGACAAGGGGTTTGGTTTGGCGGCTGCTGGCTTGATCGGGGTGGGTGCAAGCGCAGGCGTTCATGGCATTGAGGATGGTTTCGGCAATCAGCTCTGGATGGTGCAGAAAATCGCCTGAAATGTTAACAAAATGCGCCCTTGGCGAGCTGAAATGGCTTGTAACGCAGTAATTTATGGTTTGACTGATGATGGCTTGATCGATGCGATGAGCCAGTTGTAGCGAGGATGCGGCGGCGATAAATTCGCCCGCCGATATAATTTCGCCTTGCGGGGTGATCATGCGCGCGAGTGATTCATCGGCGACAATTTCCCCCGTTTTAAGATCAAAAATGGGTTGTACGGCGGCGACGATGCGGTTTTCGGCCAACGCGGATTCAAGTGAACCACCGGTAATATAGATGGAGGGGCGGGTGAGTTGCTGGGCATTAACTGCGCGGTTGCGCCCGGCGCGTTTGGCTTCAAAGACGGCCGCGTTCACTTCGGTTAATGGGTCTTGACCTTTGTCATCGGTGGCGTTGAATGTGCTGTACCCTACGCTTAAGCTTAAGTACCCACCGGGGATTTGAAGGTTTTGTGCCAGCGGCAGGGTGTGGGCGATGGTGTTGAATTGTTCGGCAATGGCTTGGGTTTGGCGCACAAATTTTGCCGGTACGAGTGCCATAAACTCATGACCACTCCAGCGGGCGAGGGTGATTTCACTCGGAATCTCTTTGCGAAAGGCATTGCCTAGGGTGTGGATGACTTCATCGCCCGTTTGGTAGCCTAGAAAATCATTAATGATTTTTAAGCGATCAATATCGATCAAAATGAGTGCGCCTAGACCCGCACGGCGTTTAGTGCCGATGAGTTGCAGCATTTGCCCGCGATCCATAAGCCCCGTGAGCGCATCAATGCCGGTAGCGGTGTTGTTTTGGCATAAATGTAGTTCAAAGCAGGTGCTTTCCCCGATCGGTGATGTGTGCAAAACGGCATCGATTTTTAAATAGGCTCCTGATTGCAGGCTAATGGGTAAAGGGTTTTGATGCTGGGCGCTTAAGCTTGTGAGCGGCGTGCCATCGCGCAGAAAGAGCTTGCTCAAGATATCGGCAGATGTGTGCGTTGCGGATGGGGGAAGCCCCAGCAGCCGCAAAGCGCGGGGATTAATATAGCGCAGCGATAACGCGCTATCGATGATAAACACGGGTTGTTGCAGCCCATCCAGTAGTTCGAACGCGTCCATGAGTTTGCTGTTTCCTCGTATAAATTAGGCGCTAATAATTGCTAAGCATACCGATATTTATCTTGTGAGCGTATTTTTTTTGCAAGGAAAGGCGCTTTTAATGAGGCTGGCAGTTCCGCTCTTTAATTGTGTTTTCAATCGCTTGCAATAAAATCTTTTTGAGTTGTGCTAGGTGGGTTTCATCCATGGTGTTGCCGAGCAAACTGTCTTCGAGCTGGCCCGCGTAGGTTTGAATTTGTTTGGCTTGGCAGCAGGCGGCGGCCCCGCGTAATTTGTGCGCTAAGTGCCGCAACGCAACAAGATCATCTTGCGGCATGGATAAGCCCCGGTAGTAAATGGGGAGTTCATCACAGAGCAAGGCGTTTAATACGCGGTCGGGTTCGGGTGAATCGCCTGCTATGGTCTTGGTAAGGGTGGGGGCTATGGGTTGGAGAAATTGGCTAATGGCGTTAATGAGTTCGCCTAATGAGATGGGTTTTGTGAGCACCATGTTTGCGCCAGCGCTTAAGAGTGATTGATGCACCTGGGATTGCACGTTTGCGGTAATGGCAATAATGGGTGTGTCTTTGTGCCGTTCTTGTTTGCGCAGCATGCGTGCAATGCCGGTGCCGAGAATATCGGGTAGGTGCATGTCGGTTAAAATTATATCCAAATCCATTTGTTCGGCAGTGTTTAAGCCGGTTTTACCCTCTGCGGCGGGGTAAACGGTCATGCCGATTTGAGTAAGTAGGCTCATTAAGTGGGCTTGATAAATGCGGTCATCATCAATGACCAGTGCAGTGCGGCCGATAAACGAGGGTAAATTGGGATTCAGGCTCGCGCAATGGGTGGGCTTGGCTGGTGTGTTTTTGAATGGGCGGTTATGAGGGGCTTGTTGCGCAATGCGGGGTAATAGCGTTTGAAGCGCGCGCTGGCGAATAAATAAAGGGAGTGTAATTTGCGCCCAATCAAAGTTATTGAGTGGCCGACCCCGCAAAGAAATGTGGGGATTTAAGCCGATAATGCGGGTGCGACCGATTATCTTTCTGAACCAAGTAGGTTGCTCGGTTTGCAGCCGCAGCCATTCGGGTTCATCAATAAACAGGCAGTCGATGCGGTTGTCTTGCGCGGGGTCGAGCACAATTTCTGTGCCGAAGGCTAAGAGGTGACCGCGCCAAGCTTGTGCGTGGGTGGGTGATTGCGTTAGCACGCTGCATCGTTTGTCTTTGAGCCAAGGCTGCCCGCCGATGGCGGCTTCTAACATGGGGGCGGGGAAGGTTAACCGAAAGCCTTGTCGGTGTGGGCGGGTGGTGCCGACGGTGAGTTCAGCCCCCATTTTTTGGGTTAACGCTTTAATGAGCTTGGCGGTAATCTCTTGGCTCATAAACAAAGGCTCGCCGCTGAGCACGCTAAAGCGGGGGTTTTGGTACTTGATTGATTGGGCTAAATCATTCATGGGTTCATCTGTTTTAGCGTCAATAATCAGCGCAAGAAAATGGCCGGCTTCAGGCGCTGGGTTTGATGTCACTAACTGGGTTTCTTCGGCGGGCTCGGCCACAAGGATGGTGAGCGCGCAATCACTAATGCCCGATTGCTCAAGCAGAATGGAGAATAGGTTATCCAGCAGGCGACGCAGTAGACGAATATCCACCATCACCAGCGCCGGGACATCCTGAAAGCAAATATATTGAATTAAGCCGACCCGATGTTGGGCGGGAATTTGCCATTCAGCCACCGCATCCTCTATTTGCAAACGAATATCTGTTTTGCGGGGTGTGGCATCCAATCGTGCCGATGCCAGCTCGTAGTAATCCAGCAAATTTTCAATGGTGAGCCGCAATTGGGCATTGGCGGCACGAATAACGATGAGTTCTGGGGTGATGCGCTCATTAAAATCGGTTGACTCATTGAGATTGGCCAGCGCATCAGCGGCGGCGCGGATGTGCCCTAAGGGGGTGACCCAATGTTGATTGAGTTGGGCAATTTGTTGCGCTGAAGCCTGAGGGGGTCGGGCCTCCACTTGCCGTGATTGCAGCGCATTTTTAGCAAACTCATGGCGAAAACGCGCCCATCGTGCCGCAAAGGCTAGGGCAAGCCAGAGCCCAAGCCAGGCCAAGCTTAATCCGGTATGGTCCAAGGTGTTTTGAAGGGCGCAAAGCCAAGGCGCGGTATCGCTCGCGGCGGTTGGGCTAAGCGGAACGAGCCATGCAGTTAGGAACGGGGTTAATAAAATACCGAGTAACAGCGGCCAAATGGGGAGGGGATAGTGTTTTAAATCGAGCCAGATACGCCCATTTTTAAATTGAGCGGCTCGGGTGGCGGTTTTTGGGATTCGTTGGGAAGATGGCATCGCTATCACAGTGCGCTTAAAGGGTAAGTTTAACGCCGCCGAACTTCACGTGTTCCCCGCGCGCTGCTAATCTCTGGTTGTTTTGAGTACTGTGCATGAACTGCTTCTCTAGGGCAATGCATAGCGCCATGAAGCAGGCGGTTTAATTGCTTTTTTGCCACAATTTCAACCATTTTGTACCCATTTGAGAGAATGCCTCGCTATGAATGTGAATACTGCCCGCAGCCCCATGATGGGTAAACGCTTACCTCAGTTAATTGGCAACACCCCTTTGGTGCGCATTGAGCGGCTCAATTTAGGCGTCGGTGGCCAGGGGAATCTTATTCTGGGCAAATTAGAGGGCAATAATCCGGGCGGATCGGTTAAAGATCGCCCCGCGTTCTGGATGATTGAGCGGGCGATGGCGCGCGGCCAAATTCAAGGGGGCGATCGGCTAATCGAGGCAACTTCGGGTAATACCGGCATTGCCTTGGCGATGGTGGCGGCATCCCTTGGGCTTCGTATGACGCTCATCATGCCCGATAATATGTCGCTTGAGCGTCGCCAATCGATGGCAGCTTATGGCGCCGAATTGATTTTAGTGCCCAAAGCGCAAGGCATGGAGCGCGCGCGTGACTTGGCGGCAGAGATGGCCGCACAGGGGCAGGGCGTTGTGCTCGATCAGTTCAGTAATATGGATAACCCCGCAGCGCACTTTGCGACCACCGGTCCTGAAATTTGGCGCGATACGATGGGAAAAATTACCCATTTTGTGTCATCAATGGGCACCACGGGCACGATTGTTGGCACGGGGCGTTATCTCAAGCTGCAAAATCCGGCCATTCAAATTATTGGGGTACAGCCCGCCGATGGCGCGCAAATCCCGGGTATTCGTCGGTGGCCTGCCGCTTACCTACCCAAAATTTATGATGCCAGCGTGGTTGATCGCATTATTGATGTAGATCAACTTCGAGCAGAAGAAACGACCCGGCGTTTAGCGCGTGAGGAGGGTATTTTGGCCGGCATTTCATCGGGCGGGGCGATGGCGGCTGCTTTGCAGCTATCGGCCGAACTAAGCGATGCGGTGATTGTGAGTATTGTTTGCGATCGGGGTGATCGCTATTTATCTACCGGCGTGTTTCCGGCGGGATAAATCCCAATTACGCGAAAATTTGGCGGGGTGTATGGGGTGGGCTGCCCGCTGCCCACTGCGCTTGGCCGTTCTCATAACGCACCAACCCTGCCACTAAAGCGGCTAAGGCTTGGGGGTAAATTTGGTGCTCTAGGTGGTGAATGCGCGCTTGTAGTAACTCGACAGATTCTTCCGCTTGAACCGTTAATACGCCCTGAATAATAGCGGGGCCGGCATCTACCGTGGGCGTTACAAAATGCACGGTGGCACCGTGTTCGGTATCTTTTGCGGCGAGTGCACGGGCATGCGTATTTAAGCCCGGATGCCGGGGCAGCAATGAGGGGTGAATGTTAATGAGTTTGCCTAAAAAGCGTTGCACAAATTCGGGCGTTAAAATACGCATAAAGCCGGCTAGTACGATCCAATCGGGTTGTGATTGGCTAATTAAATCAGCCAGAGCCGTATCGAATGCGGCGCGATCACTGAAGGTTTTATGATCGAGTACAGCGGTGGGGATGCCGGCCTTTTGCGCCCGTTGCAGCCCGAACGCATCGGCACGGTTACTAATGACCTGAATAATCTCGGCGGGCATTTTGTGGCCTGCGCAGGCATCAATTAGAGCCTGCAGGTTTGAGCCATTACCAGAAATTAGCACGCAAACGCGCGCGGTGGTTTGTGTCGTCATTGGCGCGGTTTAGCGGTAAATGACGGCTGCTTGCGTGCCGCGATTGACCATTTCACCGAGTACCCAAGGGCTTTCTCCCTCTGCACGCAGCGCAGTGAGGGTGGCTTCTGCTGCATCGGCGGCAACCACGATGACCATTCCGACCCCATTATTGAAGGTGCGGAGCATCTCTAAAGACTCAACCTTACCTTGTTCGGCAAGCCAGTCGAAAATTTCTGGCCGTTGCCATGAGGATAAATGCACGGCTGCCGATAAATTATCGCCAAATACGCGCGGTAAATTATCGGTTAAGCCGCCACCGGTAATGTGGCAGAGGGCATGAATTTCAACCGCTTGGCGCAGTTGCAGCACAGTTTTGGTGTAAATGCGCGTGGGGGCGAGGATATGCTCAACAAAAGCACGGCCATCAGCCATGGGGGTGGTTAAATCGGGCTGGGCGCGCGCCATTATTTTACGAATTAACGAGTAACCGTTGGAATGCGGGCCGGAGGAGGGTAGGGCAATTAGCGCATCCCCTGCGGCAACCAAACTGCCATCAATCATTTGATGACGCTCGACCACGCCGACGGCAAAGCCGGCTAAATCATAGTCGCCGGTGTGATACATGCTGGGCATTTCAGCCGTTTCACCGCCC
This sequence comes from Halothiobacillus neapolitanus, assembly GCA_022730245.1. Taxonomy (GTDB): domain Bacteria; phylum Pseudomonadota; class Gammaproteobacteria; order Halothiobacillales; family Halothiobacillaceae; genus Halothiobacillus; species Halothiobacillus neapolitanus_A. Next base: position 50,609 of record DZCK01000001.1, on the reverse strand, counting down.
ACTAACGCGCAGCCCGCCAGCTCGCAGCCGGCAGCAATGCCGTTAATTACGCGGGTGGCGATGGGCACGTCGAGTTGGCTCGTGGCGTAATAATCCAAGAAAAACAAAGGCTCAGCACCCGTGACGACAATATCATTGACGCACATGGCCACCAAATCGATCCCGATGTGATCGTGTCGATCCAAATCAATTGCTAAACGCAATTTGGTGCCCACGCCATCGGTGCCGGAAACCAACACGGGGTCTTTATATTTGTTGCCTAAGGCGAATAACCCGCCAAAGCCGCCTAAGCCCCCAATGACTTCAGGGCGATTGGTGCGTTTTACAGCGGGTTTAATGCACTCGACGAGGGCTTCACCCGCGTCAATATCGACGCCAGCATCGCGGTAGGTGAGTGGGGTTTGATCGGCATTGATGGGCGTTTTGTTCATAATCAACAGGGGTTTTTTGAGTAAAATGTGCGCCTAGTTTACACGAGGCGGCGCTGACTTCTGGGGATTATGTGCCCCGATTGGTTCATACTGATTCTAATTGCGGCTTTTTATAATGAGGATGTTTGCTTTATGTTGACCTTATATCAGTTTGAATCTTGCCCTTTTTGCTGGAAAGTCAAAGCGTTATTGCATTTTGCTAAAATCCCTTACACCGTGGTTGAAGTCAATCCCATGAATTCTAAAGAGCTGCAACCTTTGGGCTTGAAAAAAGTGCCGGTGCTGGTTGATGGCGCGCAAATCGTAACGGAATCATCGGTAGTGATGGATTACGTTAATGAACATTATGCGCATTTGGCTTCAAATGATTCGGTTGCCGAATGGCGCGCTTGGGTGGATGCCGATTTGGTGCATTTTTTGCCCCCGATTATTCATAAAAATTTTTCGACCTCATGGCAAACGTTTGGCCAAGTGTTAAAGCCATCGGGTTATGGGGTGATGAAGCGCGCACTGGTGCGTTTTGCCGGAGCTGTGGCCATGTCACGGGTTTCGATTAAAAAAGCCCGCGAACGCGGCATTAGCGATGCGCCCAAAGGCTTAACCGAGGCTGTGCACCATTGGGTAACGGCGGGTTTGGCGGGTCAAACATTTCACGGTGGCACCACGCCGGATTTGGCCGATTTAAGCGTGTTTGGCGTATTTCGTTCCACCGATGGGTTGGCCGCTGTCTCGCTTGCCAAGGCGGCAAGCCCAGTGTTTGCCGCTTGGTATGATGAGCTTAAACTTCGCACGCCCTCAACGGCGGTCTAATTTTTATCGCCTGCCGGTGAGCGTGCGCCAAGCAATGCGGGCGCTGGCGGTGAGTTCGTCAACCCAAGCGCGTTTTGTTGCGCCTTGGTAGGCCACCGTGGGGTCAACCTGTATTTGTCTGAGTACTTGCTCGGCTCGCGCAATCGTTAATCGATAACGCATACCGCGCAGCCAAGGTTTGCCCAAGGGCGCCGCCGCTTGCAGTAAATCGCGGCAGCGGCGCACATAGCGCTCGCACAATCGCCGCCAGGCAAAATCCACCGTTTGCTGGGTGAAGTGTGTCGGGGTGACTTTATATTCGGCAAGTTCTGCTTGGGGTAGCCTTAATGGGCGCTCTGCTGCGCTGTCGCTGCGCGCGGTGAGCAGGCCATCGAGCAGAAGCAATGCGCTAATTAAGCCATCAATTTGTGCCGCTTGGGTGGGGGTTTTTTGCTGTATTGCGGCGTAATTGGCAGGGCGAAACGAGGTGAGTTCTGCCCGATAAAAATGCATTAAATCAGCAAATTCTGCGAGCAATTGCGCTGGGCGCGGGGCCTGCGATTCGGCGGGGACAGGCCAAGGCAAAAAACGTAAAACAGAAGTTGCCATAAAAAACCTTTGATAGTTATTGGTTAGGGGGTGTGTCTGGCATCGTATCTGGCATCAATGAAGGTGAGTAATTCAGCGGGTGTGTTGATAATAGCGTGGGCTTGCCAGTCTTCAATCGGGCGCTCACCATCTAAATACCCCCAGCGAACGGCCACAGCGGGCATGTGCGCGGCTAAACTGGCCTGAATATCCCGTTCGTGATCGCCGACATAAATCAGGTTTTGCAGCGGCAAACGCAAAAGGCCTGCGGCATAAATGAGCTGATCGGGTGCCGGTTTGCGACGGGCTAAATCATCGCCCGCGACAACGACGGAGGGCGTAATGTTCAGTTCTTTGAGCAATTGGCGGGTTAAAAACCCCGGTTTATTGGTCACAATCCCCCAGGTGAGCTTGCGCGCGGCAAATTCCAAAAGCACCGGAGCTAACCCATTAAATAAGCGGGATTGATGCGCAATATCTTGACGATAGAGCTGTAAAAACCGATCGCGCAGTGCGTTAAAACCCATTTGCCCCGGGCTTAAGCCAAAGCTGATTTCGAGCAAACCGCGTGCGCCATTAGATACCTGCGGGCGGATCGCATCAAACGCCAGCGGCGCCAGATTGCATTCCAGTCGCAGGCGATTAAGGGCAAGCGCCATATCGGGCGCGGTGTCAATTAGGGTGCCATCTAAATCGAACAGCACACCGCGGATGGCGTTATTTATCATCGCGACGACAGGCCATAAGGTAATTCACATCTAAATCCTGCGGGTTAAGCGCATAGGTTCGGCTGAGTGGGTTGTAGGTGATGCCACTTGTGGCAACGGGTGTTAGACCCGCTGCACGGGCCATTCGGGCAAGCTCGGCGGGGGTGATGAACCGCTTGTGATCGTGCGTGCCACGGGGCACGAGTTTAAGGAGATACTCGGCTGCCACAATGCCAAATAACCACGATTTAGGGTTGCGGTTGAGTGTTGATAAAAATACCCAGCCCCCGGGTTTAACCGCTTGCGCTAGGGCGTGCACCACCGAAGCCGGCTCATCGACATGCTCCAGCATTTCCATGCAGGTAATGTGGTCATACGCACTGGGATGCCTTTGCGCGAAGCTTAAAACATCGGCCAATTGATAATTAATCTTCAAGCCCTGCGCCTCGGCGTGTGCGCGCGCCGCCTCTAGGGTATCGGCCGCTAAATCTAAGCCGGTGACTTCGGCGCCGGCCTGTGCGAGTGCCTCGCTTAGAATCCCGCCACCACAGCCCACATCCAATAGGCGGCTGGCCTGAATCTGTGCCCGTTGCCGAATAAATTCGAGTCGCAAAGGGTTAATGGCATGCAGCGCGGCAAACGCACCGGATTGATCCCACCATTGATCGGCTAACTGATTAAATTTAAATAACTCATCGGCGCGTGCACTGGAGCTCGGCTGGAGGGACATATCGCTAAAATCCTTTGGGTGAAGGGGGTAAATGACGTTAAGTTTAGCAGGATGCTAGCAGCCTGTCGGGCTTTAGGAGTCGGTGCGAAAATCGAGCTGGGCGAGGGTCTGTTTTACCGATTTTGCAGGGTAATAGCCGGTTCTATTGCCCAAAAAAGCGGTGAAATAGGCACCGTTCAGATGGATTTGCAGCCGATTTCCCTAAAGTCCGACAGGCTGCTAGGGGCTGCACCGCTCACCAAACCGCCGCCAAGTTTACGCGGATGTTCGCGCAGCGGGATGGTGGTTTTGTGATAAGCTCACAATCAAGGGGAGGTTGTCCCCTTTATCTATTTTGATCGTCTTTTGTTCTGGTTTGAATTCGTTAAATTATTTTCATCGCTCAGGAGTGATGCGCCATGAATAGCCATTTAATGCCTACTTATAATCGCCAACCCGTCACCTTTGTGCGGGGTGAGGGTGCGCGTTTGTGGGACACGGCCGGCCGAGTTTATCTTGATGCCCTAAGTGGTATCGCGGTGACCGGTTTAGGGCACGCACACCCTGATATTAGCGAAGCAATTTGTGACCAGGCTAAAACTTTAATTCATACCTCCAATGTGTATGGCATTGAGTGGCAAGCAAAATTAGCCGATAAATTGGCAGAAATTTCCGGCATGTCTTCGGTGTTTTTTTGTAACTCGGGCGCCGAGGCAAACGAGGCCGCTATCAAGCTTGCGCGATTGTTTGCCCATAATAAGAAAATCGAAAACCCGCAAATTATCGTGATGGAGGCCAGTTTTCATGGTCGCACATTGGCCACGCTGGCGGCAACGGGTAACGTGTTAATTCAAAAAGGGTTTGAGCCTTTAGTCGGCGGCTTTCTACGTGTGCCTTATGGCGATTTAGCTGCGGTAGAGCAATTGGCCGCCGCGCACGATAATATCGTGGCTGTGCTGGTTGAGCCGGTGCAAGGCGAAGGTGGGGTTCGCCCAGCGCCCGAAGGATTTTTGCGGGGTATTCGCACGCTGTGCGATCAGCATGATTGGCTGATGATGGTGGATGAAGTACAAACGGGCATTGGCCGCACTGGGCGCTGGTTCGGCTTTCAGCACGAAGAAGGCTTGCTGCCTGATGTGATGAGCTTAGCTAAAGGCTTGGGTAATGGCGTGCCAATTGGGGCGAGTGTAGCGGCGGGTAAAGCCGCTTCGCTCTTCGCCCCTGGCAATCATGGCACCACTTTTGGCGGCAATCCGCTGGTGTGCCGCGTGGGCTATAGCGTTCTAAGCGTCATTGAGCGCGATGGTTTGCTCGCTCGTGCCCGCGATTTAAGCACGCGGATTCGCCAAGGGCTCATTGCCGAGTTTCAATCAGAGCCTGCGGTGCTTGAGGTGCGTGGTTTGGGTTTGTTGATTGGCGTTGTGCTTGATCGCCCGTGCGGCGAACTCGTTCGGCGGGCGCTCGATCGGGGTTTATTGATTAACGTAACGGCCGGTTCCGTGATTCGATTACTGCCCCCCTTGATTTTGACCGATGAACAGGCCGATGAACTCGTGTGCGGACTGGTGGCTCTGGTGCGGGATTGGGTGGCTGAAAACGCAGCGCAAGTGACCGATTAAACCAGTTAATTTGTGGCAGCAGCCTCGTGTTAAGTGCGCGATGGCTTGTGGTTACAGTGACAATTACTTTTTGAACCGAACGCAACGTATTGTAACGTATTGCATTTTAGAGATTTTATTATGACGGTACGTCATTTTCTAAGTTTATTAGACTATACCGAAATCGAATATCGCCGGATTTTAAATCGTGCGGCGGCGTTGAAGCAGGCCTACGCGGCGGGTATTCGTCCGGCGACTTTGCGTCAACGCGTGCTGGGTATGATTTTCGAAAAGGCATCCACCCGTACCCGCCTATCATTTGAGGCGGGCATGGCGCAATTGGGCGGCACCGCGATTTTCCTCTCCCCCCGTGATACCCAATTGGGGCGGGGTGAGCCGATAGCCGATTCCGCGCGGGTTATGTCGCGCATGGTTGATGCGGTCATGATTCGCACCAAAGATCATGCCATGATCGAAGAATTTGCCGCCCATTCAAAAGTACCCGTCATTAATGCCTTAACCGATCTTAACCACCCCTGCCAGTTGTTAGCCGATGTGTTTGCGTTTGAGCAGAACCGCGGCTCCATTCAGGGCAAGCGGGTCGCGTGGATTGGTGATGGCTTTAATATGTGCCACTCGTACATTAATGCCGCTCAAGTATTTGATTTTGAACTCGTTATCGCAACGCCACCGGGCTATGAGCCGGATGCTAAAATTGTGGCGGCTGCTGGCTCTCGCATTCGGTTGGTGAACACTGCGCAAGAAGCGGCCAAAAATGCGGATTTATTGGTAACCGATGTATGGGCCAGCATGGGGCAAGAAGAAGAGCGCGAACGGCGATTGCGGGATTTTGCAGGATTTACCATTAATAAGCAGGTGATGGAACACGCCAATGCTGACGCGCTATTCATGCACTGCCTGCCCGCGCACCGAGATGAAGAAGTGTCGGCTGAGGTAATGGATGGCGCGCAAAGCATTGTGTGGGAAGAGGCCGAGGCACGGTTACACACCCAAAAAGCCTTGCTGGAATATTTGATTTTGGGTGATGTGTCGGCTGATTTATCCCATCCTCATTAGGAGGTAACCCGTCATGGATGTGGCAAGCCCGTTATTAAGCTCACAGCAAATTTTAGTGCAAGGTTTGCGTAATGCTGTGCCGTATATTCGTGAACATGATGGCAAAGTATTTGTGCTGGCCTTCGGTGGCGAGGCGCTTGATGCACCGGAACGCTTTTCGCAAGTGGTGCGTGATGTGGTGCTTTTGGCCGATCTGGGGGCTCGTCTTGTGCTGGTTCCTGGCGCGCGCCCCCAAATCAATCGGCGCTTAACCCAAGCGGGCATGGCGCAAAAATTTCATCAAGGCCTCAGAATCACCGAGTTTGAAATGATCGACCCGGTAACTGAAGCGGTCGGTGCGCTTCAGTTTGATCTTTTATCTTGGTTATCAACCCGTTTGAGTATGTCCTCGGGTTCTGGATTGGCGCAGCGCGTGCTTACGGGTAATTTTGTGACCGCCAAACCTATGGGGGTTATTGACGGCGTCGATTTAGGTTTTACCGGCTCGGTGCGTCGCGTTGATGTGGCGGGCATTCGCGATGCGCTCGGCGATGGTTCCATTGTGGTGCAAAGTAACCTGGGGTTTTCTCCTACCGGTGAGTTATACAATTTGCGCGCCGAAGAAGTGGCCGAAGCTTTAGCGGTGAGTTTGGGCGCTGATAAATTAATTTTTCTCACCGATCCCGTTGATAATTTGCCCAACGTTATGGCGCTTAACGAAGTGCAAAACCTGCTCGATCATACCGTGACCCCTTTCTCAGACGAATTTAGGTTGCATTTAGAAAGTGCCATTCGCGCCTGTTCACGTGGGGTTGATCGTGTGCATTTAGTCGATCGCGATGATGATGGTGCTTTATTGGTCGAACTATTTACCCGCGATGGAAGCGGCACGCTCATCTCAAGCGAGCCTTTTGAAAAGATTCGTGCCGCCAGTTTGAATGATATTGGTGGCATCGTGGCATTAATCGAACCCCTTGAACAAACCGGCGTTCTGGTACGTCGCTCGCGGGAGCAGCTGGAATTAGAACTCGATCGATTCGTTGTTATTGAACGAGATGGCGATGTGATTGGTTGCGCTGCACTGTACCCATACCCCGAAGAATCAACGGCAGAGCTAGCCGCACTCGTGGTGCACCCCGCCTACCAACGGGGTGGGCGCGCAGGCCGCTTGCTTAGCTTTCTTGAATTACGCGCCCGTGCCGCGCAATTGAGCTCTCTATTTTTGTTATCAACGCAAACAATGGCTTTTTTTAAAGAAAAAGGCTTTGTTGAAGAATCATTAGCTCGCCTGCCTGCCGAGCGCCAAGCGCTCTATAACTTCAAGCGCAACTCAAAAATATTTAAAAAATGTCTTTGAATCATTCGCCGGTAGCTTGTTGGTCGTCTCAGGTTCAGTTGAGTTTACCTAGCGGCGTACCAGAGCAGATTGAATTAGCTGCAGCTGCATTTGTTCAACAATGGGGGCTATTCGATCAAAACACGCGAGATGCAAAGCCCCGCTCAGATTGCTATCAACTCACTTATGCGATGGATGCTTGGCAATTATTTCCACCCGCGCAGAGCGATGGATTGGGTAAGCACCCATTGTGGGTCGATTTTGTTGATAACCCCCGGTTTGCCCAAACGCTGTTACTGCGTGAACCCTTGGCAAAAGCGGCTGGCCTTCGCGCTAATCAGCGCCCATTAGTGGTTGATCTCACAGCGGGTTTGGGGCGAGATACCTGGGCGTTGGCCAGCACAGGTTGCCATGTTCTCGCTTTCGAGCGCCATCCGCTGGTGCATTTTTTATTAAATGATGGTTTGGCGCGGGCAAGGGCACATCCCAAAACCTGTGCAATTGCGGCGCGCATTACCCTCCATCGAGGCGATGCGCGTCAGTATGAGGGGGCATTCATTGATGAAAACAACGCCGTAGCATGGCCGATTTGGCTTGTGGATCCGATGTTTCCTGAACGCAGTAAATCGGCCTTAGTTAAAAAAGATATGCGTATTTTTCATCACCTAGTGGGTGAGGATTTAGATGCCAGCGCGCTTTTTAATTGGGCAAGAGCAAAACCTGGCTCGCGCTGGATCGTAAAACGCCCGCCCCAAGCGCCGACGCTGGATGCAGAGCCTCCTGCATTGGTGATAACCAGCGGGCGGGTGCGATTTGATTGCTATTTACCGATCGCGGCATCCGCGCGCAAGTGAGCTCTCGGTAATTTCCCTAAGTCAATTTTCTTAAG
>DZCK01000001.1:0-42406 GCA_022730245.1 Halothiobacillus neapolitanus | reverse complement strand
TAAGTCAATTTTCTTAAGCTAATTCCATAAACAGACATCGCTCTAAAAATGTACTCAACGACTTTCAGCACAAGGGATTTAAACCAGGCGAACCGAACTATCGGTTATAAATTACTCACCTAAAGCTAGGAGCCTGTCGGGCTTTAGGGGAATCGGCTGCAAATCTATCTGGACGGTTCATATTTCACCGCTTTTTTGGGCAATAGAATCTGCTATTACCCTGCAAAAGCGGCAAAATCTGCCCTCGCCCAGCTCGATTTTCGCACCGACTCCTAAAGTCCGACAGGCTCCTAGACTAAATTTGGGTTTGAATGATTTCTGAAAATTTAAAACAAAAAAACACCGCCGTAGCGGTGTTTTTGGTTTTGGCAAAGCGCGTTTTTAGCGCGCTTCAAATCAGATGATTATTTGCCAACGCCTTCAGTGGTAACAACGACGCGGCGGTTTTGAGCACGGCCAGCGGCAGTTTTGTTGGTTGCAACTGGGTCTGCTTCACCCATGCCAGCGGTTTCAATTTTGTTCGCTGGAATGTTGTGTGCAGTTAAGTACTTGGCCACGGTGTTGGCGCGACGATTTGACAAGCCGATGTTGTATTTCTCGGTGCCGATGCTATCGGTATAGCCAACAACTTTGATCTTAGCGATTGAGTTCATATCGCCCATTTCAGAAATCAACTTGTCCAATGCTTGTTTGCCGGCAGGCTTCAGGTTGAACTTGTCGAAATCAAAATAGGTGTCAGCCGTTAAGGTGACGGTTTTCATTTCAGGGGCTGGTGGCGCTTCAACCAAAGCAGGCGCTGGTGCCGCTTTTGGTTTGGCGAGCATGTCTGGATCGCAGGCCATGATGGCGGTTTCTGGGGTGACTTTACCTACACCGTTATGGACGCATTTGCCATAAGGGGTCATCACAGGCTTGCCAGCGCTGTCAAAAACATAGGGTGACAAAGGCAGGTCACCGAATTTTTTATCAGCACCAGAAGCGAAGGCCGTGCTAGACATTGCGACAGCAGCAATGATGCTCGCGGCGATTACGGTAAATTTATTCATCTGTAAGGTCTCCTTTCTCTAAAATGGACTCATGAGAATGTTAAGCATGATGCGGAAACTATTATGCCCGATTCATGGATGAATAGTAGCGGTTGGCGGCTATAAAGCGCAAACAGTGTGTTGGCGCTGGGTGCGGTGCCGGTCGAATGCGGGTTTTTGTCGCATTTATTCGGGGCGTTCTCGCCCTTTAAGTGAGTTTTGATTGAGTTTATAAAGCCAGAATTTATTCTTAATGCACTGAATTATATGTAAAATATTCATTGCTCAAAGTGCGGGTTTTTACTGCCTTTAATTGTCGAGGTATTTTTGTTGTCTTGTAGCAACAAGCGTGGCAATTGCGATACGCCTTAATGTTTCATGCGGGTGCAGTGGTTGATGAGGGCTTGGTTTTTGTTGCCCCGTGCCTCATGAGTCAAATTGGCATTGGGGGCTATCTATGCCGTTTAAACCGCACTTGGCGTGCGTACTTATTATCTTGTGGTAAACTTCGCGCTCTTTTTTCTTGGCGTATGCCCAAGCGTGTCGATGCTCTCAATCCGGATTGAGCGGTGTGTGGAATCTTAAGGATTAATAATGTCTGAATTTGCGCAAGAGGTGTTTAAGGTCAATCTCGAAGACGAGATGCGCCGTTCATATCTTGATTATGCGATGAGTGTGATTGTCGGGCGAGCGCTGCCCGATGCCCGCGATGGTTTAAAGCCTGTGCACCGTCGCGTTTTGTATGCCATGCGCGATCTGGGTAACGACTGGAATAAGCCGTATAAAAAATCGGCGCGGGTCGTCGGTGATGTGATCGGTAAATATCACCCGCATGGCGATACGGCGGTTTATGACGCTTTGGTTCGTATGGCGCAAAACTTCTCTATGCGTTATATGCTGATCGATGGCCAGGGTAACTTTGGTTCTGTCGATGGGGATGCGCCTGCGGCGATGCGGTATACCGAAGTGCGTATGGCCAAAATTGCGCACGAGTTGCAGGCGGATCTGGAAAAGGAAACGGTTGATTTCGTTGAGAACTACGATGGTTCTGAGCGCGAGCCGACGGTTTTTCCTGCCCGCTATCCTAATCTTCTTGTCAATGGTTCTTCGGGTATTGCAGTCGGCATGGCGACTAATATCCCGCCGCATAATCTGAATGAAATCTTAAATGCCACCATCGCCTTGATTGACGATGCGGGTATTGATGATGAAACCTTGCTGAGTTTTGTACCTGGCCCCGATTTCCCGACCGCAGGTATTATTAATGGCGCGGCGGGTATTCGTGAGGCGTACCTCACGGGTCGTGGGCGGGTTGTGATGCGGGCGCGCACGCATTTTGAAGAAGATGAGCGCGCGAGCAAAGCCATTATCATCGTGACTGAATTGCCGTATCAGGTAAATAAAGCCCGTTTGATTGAGCGGATCGCTGAGTTGGTTCGTGAGAAAAAAATTGAAGGCATCACCGAGTTGCGTGATGAGTCCGATAAAGATGGCATGCGGATTGTTATTGAATTGCGGCGTGGTGAATTACCCGATGTGATGCTCAACAATTTATACCAGCAAACCCAAATGCAGAGCGTGTTCGGCATTAATATGGTGGCCATTGTGGATGGCCAGCCGCGCACCTTGGGCTTGCGAGAAATATTGACCGTGTTTTTACGGCATCGCCGTGAAGTGGTGACCCGTCGAACGCTATTTGATTTGCGCAAAGCCCGTGAGCGCGCGCATATTTTAGAAGGTTTGGCCGTTGCGCTGGCAAACATTGATGCCATGATTGCGCTAATTAAAGCGGCACCCACCTCGGTTGAGGCGCGCGTGTCATTAATGGCGCAAGATTGGGATTCAGGACTTGTGCGTACGATGCTGGAGCGTGCCGATGCGCAGGCCTCGCGCCCTGAAACTTTGCCTGTTGAGTTTGGCATGCAGACGGATGCCACTTATCGGCTCTCCACTGAGCAGGCGCAGGCAATTTTAGAGATGCGATTGAACCGTTTAACGGGGCTTGAGCAAGATAAAATTATTGATGAATATCGAGGTCTGCTCGATAAAATTATTGATCTTTTGGGTATTTTGCGCTCTGAAACGCGTTTAATGCAGGTCATTCGCGATGAATTGACCGCTATGCTTGATGAATATGGGGATACGCGGCGCACCGAGATCGTGTTTGATTACGAAGATTTATCGATCGAAGATTTAATTGCCGAAGAAGACCGCGTGGTCACGTTATCTCGCGAGGGGTATATCAAAACGCAATCATTGGGTGAATACCAAAGTCAACGTCGGGGTGGACGCGGCAAGTCGTCTACACGGATGAAAGATGAAGATGTCATCGAGCAACTGCTGGTGGCCAGTACCCATGCTTGGGCGTTAATGTTTACCAATTTGGGTCGGGTGTATTGGCGCAAAGTGTACCAATTACCCCAAGGCGCACGCGGTGCGCGGGGTCGGCCGATTGTGAATATTCTGCCTTTGCAAGACGGTGAGCGGGTCAATGCCTTGCTGCCGGTACGTCATTTTGTGGACGATCACTATATTTTCTTTGCGACTGCGACAGGTCAGGTGAAGAAAACACCCTTGAATGATTTTTCACGGCCAAGACAAGCCGGTATTATTGCGATTGATTTGCGTGATGATGACCGCTTGGTGGGCGCGGCGTTAACCGATGGCAAAAAAGAACTCATGCTCTTTAGTAACGCGGGTAAATCAATTCGGTTTGCTGAGGAAGATGTTCGGTCGATGGGACGCACGGCCGGCGGCGTTCGCGGTATTCGTATTGATGATGCGCAAAAGGTGGTGTCGTTAATCGTGGTGGGTGCCGGCCAAGTGCTTACCGCCACCGAGCATGGCTATGGTAAGCGGACGCCGATCGATGATTTCCCCTTGCAAGGGCGTGGTGGGCAGGGTGTTATTGCCATCCAAACCAGTGAGCGCAATGGCCATTTGGTCGGCGCGGCCTTGGTGCAGGATGATGATGAGGTCATTCTCATCTCTGATGCGGGTACCTTGGTTCGAACCGAAATTAGCCAAATTTCTTCTGTGTCGCGCAATACGCAAGGTGTGATTCTGATTCGTTTGGGCGATAACGAAAAACTGGTTCAACTCGCGGCGGTTGCGGGTTTGGATGTGCCAGAATTGAATGAGTCTGACACGGCATTGTCTGCAGCGATGCAGCCGGTTGAGGATTTGTTGCTCAAGGATGATGATGCGGCCGCGCCCGATTCGGTGTGAGCGCGAAGGTTTTAATCTTTTTGTTTAACAGTTTATTTTGATTACAGATCGGGAGTGAACATGGCGCGTGTATTTAATTTTGGCGCGGGACCCGCGATATTGCCCGAAGATGTGTTGGCGCGGGCGCGTGATGAAATGCTCGATTGCGACAGCACGGGCATGTCGGTGATGGAAATGAGCCATCGTGGTAAGAAATTTGTGGCGATTGCCGAAAAAGCAGAAGCAGATTTGCGCACATTGATGGCCATTCCTGAGAATTATAAAGTGCTGTTTTTGCAGGGCGGCGCCTCGGCGCAGTTCGCAATGATCCCGATGAACCTAAGCTCGCGAGGTGATGGGTCGGCGGATTATTTAAATACGGGTCACTGGTCTGAAAAAGCCATTGCAGAAGCCAAACGGTTTATGAGCGTCAATGTGGTTGCCGATACCCAATCAAGCAAATACACCCTGCTACCAGCCGCGCATGAGCTCGCGTTTAATCCCCATGCGGCTTTTGCCCATTACACACCGAATGAAACCATTGCCGGCGTTGAGTTTGATTATGTGCCCGATACGGGGGCGGTTCCTTTGGTGGCCGATATGTCGTCCACCATTTTGTCGCGCCCCGTCGATGTGTCGAAATTCGGCATTATTTATGCGGGTGCGCAGAAGAACATTGGACCTGCGGGCTTGACTATTGCCATTGTGCGTGACGATTTGATTGGTCATGCGGGTAAAGACGTGCCAGCTATGTTTGATTACAAAATCCACAGTAGTAATGGCTCAATGTACAACACGCCGCCCACCTACGCGTGGTATATCGCAGGTTTGGTGTTTGAGCGCTTGCTCGCCAAGGGCGGAATTTCAGCCATGACAGAAATCAATGAGCGTAAAGCGAAAAAACTCTACGCGGCCATTGATCAAAGCCAAGGTTTTTATCGCAATCCAGTGGCTGTTAATGCCCGTTCTTGGATGAACGTGCCGTTTATTTTAAAAGATGACGCGCTGGATAAACCCTTCTTGGCTGAATCTGAAAAAGCGGGCTTGTCGGCTTTGGCGGGGCACCGCTCGGTTGGAGGCATGCGCGCCAGTATTTACAATGCCATGCCTGAGGCTGGGGTTGATGCGCTCATCACCTTTATGCACGATTTCGCTCAGCGTCACGGTTAATATTTTTAGAGAGGCTCCACCATGTTCAAGATTCATACCCTGAATGCAATATCCAATAAAGGCACCGACCGTTTGCCTGCCGATAAATACACCGTGGGTGCGCCGATTGATTCGGCGGATGCCATTTTGGTGCGTTCGGCCAAAATGCACGACATGACCTTGCCCGCTTCGGTGCTGGCGATTGGCCGTGCCGGCGCTGGCGTGAATAATATTCCTGTCGAGAAAATGAGCGAGCAGGGCGTGGTGGTGTTCAACGCACCGGGCGCGAATGCCAATGCAGTTAAAGAGCTGGTTATGGCCGGCATGTTGATGTCGATTCGCAACTTAGGTGCGGCTTGGGATTTTGCCCGTGGCCTTTCCGGCACAGATGAAGAAATCCATAAAGCCGTAGAAGCGGGCAAAAAAGATTTTGTGGGCTTTGAATTACCGGGGCGCACGTTGGGTGTGATTGGCCTCGGGGCGATTGGTGTGCGGGTTGCGAATGCCGCCAAAGCCTTAGGCATGCGTGTGATCGGTTTTGATCCGGGCATTAGTATTGAACGTGCTTGGGAATTGTCGCCTGAAGTGCACCAAGCGAGCAGTGTCGATGAAGTGCTGGCCAAAGCAGATTTTGTTAGCTTTCATGTGCCTTTGATGGATGCAACACGCCACCTCATTAACGCTGAGCGATTGGCATTTATGAAAGAAAACGTGGTGGTTTTGAATTTTGCGCGTGAAGGCATTGTAGATGAAGTGGCTATGGTTGCCGCTTTGGATGCCGGTAAAGCACATGCGTATGTATCTGATTTTCCGGGTAACTTGACTAAAAATCACCCGCGCTGCTTGACGTTCCCGCACTTGGGGGCTTCAACGGGTGAAGCGGAAGATAACTGCGCGGTTATGGTGGCCGATCAAATTAAAGATTACCTAGAAAATGGCAATATTCGCAATTCTGTTAACTTCCCAGAAGTGCGCATGGCGCGTTCGGGTGCTCAGCGCCTAGCGATTGCGAATCGCAATATGCCGGATATGGTCGGCCAAATTTCGCATATTTTGGGGCAATCGAACGTGAATATTGAGCGTTTGATGAACGAATCACGCAAACAGTTGGCGTATACCCTGATTGATGTTGATTCCTCGGTTTCCGAGCAAACCTTGGCCGCGTTGCGTGCCATTAACGGCATTTTGCGCATCCGCGTACTGTAAGGATTGCTCAAGTGATTGGTTCTGCGGATGTGGCCGGTGGCTGGCGAGATAATCCACCGCCGCGCACACTAGCTGAGGTTCGCCAACAAATTGATGCGCTCGATAGTGAGTTGATTGCGCTTATTTCTCAACGGGCTCGCTTGGCTGAGCGCGTGGCGGAAATCAAGATCGCCAGCAACGAACCGCTATCATCGTTTTATCGCCCTGAGCGTGAAGCTCAGGTGCTTGCCCGCGTGCGTGCCCGAAACCCAGGGCCATTAGCGGGCGACACAATGGTTTGGTTGTTTCGGGAAATCATGTCGGCCTGTTTGGCTCTTGAGCAACCGCTTAACGTGGCCTGCCTTGGCCCCTCGGGCACGTTTTCACAGCAGGCAGCGTTGCGCGCGTTTGGTCATGGGGCACGCTTGATGCTTGAGCCGGGCATTCCTGAAGTGTTTCGCGCCGTGGCCGCAGGTTCTGTCGATTTTGGGGTGGTGCCGGTTGAAAACTCGACCGAAGGCAGCGTTTCTCAAACCTTAGATGCGCTGGCTTTCGGTTCAGCCACCAGTGCTTGGGGTGCTGGGGATATTCAGATTTGTGGTGAGCTGTCACTTAAAATCGATCAACAGCTCCTCGCGCGGGCAGATGCTTTAGGTTGCGCGCCGGTACGGATTGTGTCGCATGCCCAGTCTTTGGCGCAGTGTCGAGAATGGCTGGATGTGCACTACCCCGGCATTGAGCGCATGGCCGTGCAAAGCAATGGCGAGGCGGCGCGTTTGGCGGCAGAATCGGTGGAAATCTTTGCCATTGGTCCTGCCCTTGCGGCTGAACAATATGGTTTGCAGGTGGTGGCGGCCAATATTCAAGACAGCGTGTTCAACACGACCCGTTTTGTGGTGATTGGTCGGGATGCGGTGCCCGCTTCAGGCGCGGATAAAACCTCGCTCGTGCTATCGGTGAACAACGAACCGGGCGCCTTGGCCCGTCTTTTGGCACCCTTGGCGGATTTCGGTATTGATGTGACGCGGGTTGAATCTCGCCCTGCCCGCGATCGAGTGTGGGATTATGTGTTTTTTATCGATTTTGAAGGCCATCAAACCGATGAGCGGGTGCAACAAGCCCTCGCGCAAATGCAGCCTTTTTGCGGCTCGTTACGCGTTTTGGGTTCTTACCCGCGCGCGCTTTGTGCCTAAAGCCTCTTCACTTTAAGATTTTTAAGGTAATCACGCGTGAGTCAGTCTGAACTTCATGGCCAGAAGCTGGCTACCCAAGCATTGGATTATGTGCAGGTGATTTCCCCTTACGTCATTGGCAAGCCCATTGATGAAGTCGCGCGGGAGTTCGGTTTAACCGATATTCTTAAACTGGCCTCAAATGAAAATCCCTTAGGTGCCAGCCCGAGAGCGCGCCAAGCGCTGCACGATTTAACCGATTTGCATATTTATCCCGATGGGGGCGGATATGCGCTGAAAGGGGCTATCGCCCACGCATTTAATTGGGCGCCAGCAGGTATTATTTTGGGCAATGGCTCTAATGATTTGCTAGAGCTTGCTGCGCGCGCGTATTTGGCGCCGGGGCGCAATGCCGTGTTTTCGGCTCATGCGTTTGCCGTGTACGCCTTGGCGACTCAAGCCACGGGCGCCAACGCTAAAATTGTACCGGCACTGCTCGCAACCCACCCCACAATGCCTTATGGCGCCGATTTAATCGCCATGGCGGCTGCCATTGATGCCCACACATCGGTGGTGTTTTTGGCTAATCCCAATAACCCCACGGGCACTTGGGTGGATGAGGCGCAATTGCGGGCATTTTTGCATGCCGTGCCGCCGCATGTGTTGGTTGTGCTGGATGAAGCCTATAGCGAATACGTGGATCGACAGTGGTATGCCGATGGCCGGTTTCCCGATGGCTTGGAGCTGGCGCGTGAATTTTCTAATGTGCTGGTCACCCGCACCTTCTCAAAAATTTATGGACTGGCCGCGCTGCGGGTTGGTTTTGCAGTCGGCGCGCCCGAGGTGATTGCGATGCTTGATCGCGTGCGTCAGCCATTTAATGTGAATAGCTTGGCCTTGAAAGCCGCAGAAGCGGCGTTGGGCGATGATGAATTTATCGAGCACAGCCGCACCGTCAATGCGGCAGGGCTTGCGTTGATGCTGGCCGCGTTTGCCGAACGCAACTTAGCGGTTATTCCTTCTCTGGCCAATTTTGTCACGGTAGCCGTGGGTTTTCCGGCGGGACTTGTGTTTGATGCCTTGCTTAAAGAGGGTGTCATTATTCGCCCGTTGGGTGGGCGAGCCGATACCGGCGGGCTTTCTTGTCATATTCGCATCACCATTGGCACGAATACGCAAAATGAGCGGGTTCTTGTTGCCTTGGATAAGGTCTTAGCCCAACTTCGAGCCGAGGCGCGCTAGTCTTGGTTAAAATTGAACGGTTGGCATTAATCGGGCTTGGCCTGATTGGCGGTTCTTTGAGTTTGGCGCTTAAAGAAAAAGGGCTGGTGGGCGAGGTGGTGGGTTATAGCCGCCAATTACAAACGCGCCTTCGCGCCTGCGAGCTGGGTTTAATTGACCGCTCGGTTGATTCCGTGGCTGAGGCGGTGCGTGGGGCGGATGTGGTCTTTATCGCCACTCCGGTTCAAGCCATGGCGGGTGTTTTTCAAGCGATGGCCGCCACCCTTGAGCCGCATGCCTTGGTAACCGATGGCGGCAGTGTTAAAGGCAGCATCGTGGCTGCGGCAAAAGCTGTTTTACAGCCCGCGCAGTGGGCTCAGTTTGTGCCAGGGCACCCCATTGCGGGCACCGAGCGCAGTGGGCCAGACGCGGCGTTCTCCTCGCTGTTTGTCAATCATCGCGTGATTTTGACGCCATTGCCTGAAAACCCAGCCGATCGGGTGGCACAGGCCGTGGCGCTTTGGACATCGGTGGGGGCGGTGGTTGAGCAAATGGATGTGCAGCATCACGATCATGTGCTGGCCGCTACGAGCCACTTGCCCCATTTGGCCGCATTTGGCTTGGTTTCGGCGCTCTCGCGACTAGAGGAGCGCTACGAAGTGTTTCGCTATGCGGCGGGCGGCTTTCGTGATTTTACCCGCATCGCCAGCTCCGATCCGCATATGTGGCGAGATATTTGTGTTGCCAATCGCGATGAGTTATTACCCATGCTCGACCACTATTTAGACGAATTGTTGCTTTTGCGCCGTTTAATTGATGCGGGTGATCACGCGGGGGTTGAGCTTCTATTTTGCGATGCCAAGGCTGCGCGCGATGCTTTGTATCAGCCCTCTGTGGCGCATCCTTCCTAATTTCAAATCGTTGAGTGTGTTTCATGAATACTGCCACCCCTGCGGTCACCTACCGCACCCAAGCCCATTTAGCCCCATTAACAGGGCATTTGCGCGTGCCGGGCGATAAATCCATCTCGCATCGTTCGATTATGCTGGGCGCGCTCGCTTGTGGCATCACTGAGGTAACCGGGTTTTTACAAGGTGAAGATAGCCTTAATACCTTGCGGTGTTTTCGGGCGATGGGGGTCAGCATCAGCGATCCGGTGGATGGCTATGTACGGATTGAAGGCGCAGGTTTGCAGGGTTTACGCCCGCCCGCCCAGCCCTTGTATGTAGGGAATTCAGGCACATCTATGCGCTTGATGGCCGGTATTCTCGCAGGGCAGGCCTTCGATACCGTGCTTGAAGGTGATGAATCATTATCGCGGCGGCCGATGAAGCGGGTGATTGACCCATTAACCCAGATGGGTGCCGTGATTGAATCGGCTGAGGGCGGGCGCTCACCGCTCATCATTCGCGGCGGGCAAACGCTCCATGCCATCAATTATGTGTTGCCCATGGCCAGCGCACAGGTTAAATCGTGCGTGCTTTTGGCCGGGCTTTATGCGACAGGCGCAACCTGTGTTACTGAGCCCGCGCCCACGCGAGATCACACCGAACGCATGCTCACAGGGTTTGGGTATGCCGTGAATCGAAGCGAATCAACTGCCTGCGTTGTGGGCGGCGGGCACCTTGCCGCCCGAGCAATCGAAGTGCCGGCAGATATTTCTTCAGCCGCCTTTTTTATGGTTGCGGCCAGCATTGCGCCTGAGGCCGACATTACCCTGTTGCATGTCGGGATGAACCCGACACGCACCGGCATTATCGATATCCTAAACCTCATGGGCGCCGATATTACCTTGCACAATCTGCGCGA
The DNA here is from genome assembly GCA_022730245.1 of Halothiobacillus neapolitanus. Taxonomy (GTDB): domain Bacteria; phylum Pseudomonadota; class Gammaproteobacteria; order Halothiobacillales; family Halothiobacillaceae; genus Halothiobacillus; species Halothiobacillus neapolitanus_A. The sequence goes on along the minus strand of DZCK01000001.1, from coordinate 31,638 downwards.
AGTGGGGGGAGAGCCGGTCGCGGATATTCAAATAAAAAGCGCCCAACTTTCGGGCATTGATATTCCAGAATCGTTGGTGCCTTTGGCTATTGATGAGTTTCCGGTGTTATTTATCGCCGCCGCTTGCGCGGTGGGTCGCACCGTATTAACTGGTGCCGAAGAGCTGCGGGTTAAAGAATCGGATCGCATTGCGGTCATGGCCGATGGCTTACAAAAACTGGGTATTGACGCGACGCCCACGGCGGATGGCATGGTGATTAACGGGCGGGGCGATGAAGCGACCCCTTTGGGTTCTGCCGAAATTTGGAGCGAAGGGGACCATCGAATCGCGATGGCTTTTGCGGTCGCCGGTCTGCGCGCGCAGGGCGTAATTACCATTCACAATTGCGAGTTTGTCGAAACGTCATTTCCCGGATTTGCCAGCCTATTTCGCCGCTGCGGCGGTGGTTTGCAAGATACCGTTGCGCTGGGAGCCCATGCATGATGCCCATCATTACCATTGATGGGCCTAGTGGTTCGGGTAAAGGCACGTTAGCCCGCAGATTGGCGCAACACTTAGGCTTTCATTTGTTGGATTCGGGCGCTTTGTATCGCCTCACGGCACTCGCGGCGCAAAAACAACAGATTGATCTCAGCGCAGCCGAGGTCGCCGACGTGGCAGAAACCCTGAACGTGCGTTTTGATGCCGCAGGCGCAGCCTATTTAGATGAGGTCGGCGTTGATTCGGTGTTGCGCACCGAGCAAACCGGCGCAATGGCCTCGCAAATTGCCGCGCGCCCTGATGTACGCGCGGCCCTGCTGGCAAGGCAGCGCGCGTTTGCGCAAGCGCCTGGGCTTGTGGCCGATGGCCGAGATATGGGCACGGTGGTCTTTCCCAGCGCCTCGGTAAAAATCTTTTTAGATGCCAGTGCACAAATTCGTGCCGACCGGCGTTATAAACAGTTGATCGGGAATGGTTTAAGTGCTAATTTAGCCGCCCTCATCGAAGAGATACAGGCTCGGGATGATCGGGATCGAAATCGGGCGGTGGCGCCATTGATTCCCGCCCCCGATGCCTTGGTGATTGATTCAAGCCATCTCACGATTGAGGCCGTCGAAGCGCAGATGATGGATTTCATTCGCGCCCAAGGTGTTGTTTAACGATTTTTCCGGACTGCCAACCCAAGGATGCGGACTGGCCAGCCTTTTAACCACCACGACAGACAGTCATTCGGAGCGTCTGGTCGTATTTTTTGGAACGATGCTTACATGTCAGCTCAATTTGAAAGCTTTGCCGATCTTTTTGAAGAAAGTCAAAAAAATGCAGTGATGCAACCGGGTGCCATTATCGAAGGTACCGTAGTTGCGATTAACGGCGATTTCGTCGTGATTGATACCGGTTTGAAATCAGAAGGTGTGATTCCCGCCATTGAATTCCTCGATGAAAACGGCGAAATGACCGTGAAAGTCGGCGATAAAGTCGATGTGGCCTTGGAATCGGTTGAAGATGGCTTTGGTGAAACCAAGCTCTCCCGTGAAAAAGCCCTGCGTGCCCGCGCGTGGACCACCCTCGAAAAATCCTTCAAGAACGAAGAAATTGTTACCGGTCGCATCACCGGCAAAGTCAAAGGCGGCTTTACCGTTGAAATGGGCGAAATCCGTGCGTTCCTGCCGGGCTCATTGGTTGACGTGCGTCCGATTCGCGACACCACCTACCTCGAAGGTAAGGATGTCGAATTCAAAATCATCAAGCTCGACCAAAAACGCAACAACGTGGTGGTTTCACGCCGTGCCGTGGTCGAGCAAGAGTACAGCGCCGAACGCGATGCGCTGCTCGATCAACTGCAAGAAGGCATGGTGCTGCGCGGTGTGGTTAAAAACCTCACCGATTACGGCGCCTTCCTTGACTTGGGCGGCATCGACGGCCTGCTGCACATCACCGATATGGCGTGGAAGCGGGTTAAACATCCCTCCGAAGTGGTCGCCATTGGCGATGAAGTGGATGTCAAAGTATTGAAATTCGACCGTGATCGTAACCGCGTATCCCTCGGCATGAAGCAGATGGGTGAAGACCCATGGAGCGATTTGGCTCGCCGCTTCCCGATTGGCGCGCGGTTCTTCGGTAAAGTCACCAACCTGACCGATTACGGCTGCTTTGTTGAAATCGACAATGGCGTCGAAGGCTTGGTACACGTGTCCGAAATGGATTGGACCAACAAAAACGTCAACCCCGGTAAAGTCGTATCCGTAGGCGATGAAACTGAAGTCGTGATTCTGGATATCGATGAAGAGCGCCGCCGCATTTCTTTGGGCATGAAACAGTGCCAAGCTAATCCATGGGATGCGTTTGCTTCGACCCATCAAAAAGGCGATAAAGTCAGCGGTCAAATCAAATCGATCACCGACTTTGGCGTGTTCATTGGCCTTGAAGGCGGTATTGATGGCCTGATTCACTTATCCGATTTGTCTTGGAATGAAACCGGCGAAGAAGCCGTGCGCCAATTCAAGAAAGGTGAGGAAATTGAAGCCGTTGTGATTGCGATTGACCCTGAGCGTGAGCGCATTTCATTAGGCCTCAAGCAGCTAGAAAGCGATCCGATTGGTGATTTTTCTGCCGATAACCAAAAAGGCAAAATCATTAATGGCACCGTGCGTGAAGTGGATGCGCGTGGCGCCGTGATTGATTTGGGTAATGGTGTTGAAGGCTATTTGCGCGCTTCTGATATTTCGCGTGATCGTATTGATGACGCCCGCACCGTGCTCAAAGAAGGCGATGCGGTTGAAGCCAAAGTCATGGGTGTTGATCGCAAAAACCGCATGGTCAGCCTATCAATTCGTGCCAAAGACTCACAAGAAGAGTCTGAAGCCATGGAAGAGATGAGCCGGACCACGGTAAGCAACCCAACTTTGGGTGATTTGTTGAAAGAACAACTGAATCGCGCTGATTAATCGTCCGGTTTAGTCTTAAACGAACGCCATCATTCGAGATGGCGTTTTTTGTTGCATTGATGCGGGTTTGTTGCCCTCTTCAAAAATGGAACGCCGAAAAAGCAGGTAGCGGTATTTACGTGCTTTTTCTGGGTTGGTTTAAAGCACAACAGCAAGATGAGCACCGCTGGGCGCTCATATCTATTTATAGTCACTAAAATCAATAAAATGGGATGGCTGGCATGACAAAATCAGAATTGATTGACCGATTGGCTGATCGGCAAAAATATCTTTCTATCCGCGATATCGATACCTCGGTTAAGCTAATGTTGGAAGAAATGATCGCCGCAATGGCGCGTGGTGAACGCATTGAAATTCGCGGTTTTGGTAGTTTTTCTTTGAACTTTCGCCAGCCCCGAATTGGCCGCAATCCTAAATCGGGTGAAAGCGTCTCGCTTGAATCGAAATATGTGCCGCATTTCAAACCGGGTAAAGAGCTGCGTGAACGGGTGAATGAGCAAGCGGGCCAAATTATTCGCAGCGAATAAAATGCGGTCAATGTCTTCTCTTTATGTGGCCTTGGATTTTCCTGAAGTCAACCTTGCCCTTGCCCTCGCCGCTCAGTTAGACCCGCAAAGCTGTGGCTTAAAAGTGGGTAAAGAGCTCTTTACGCGCGGTGGGCCTGCCTTGGTGCGTGCGTGGGTTGATCAAGGTTTTGATGTTTTTCTCGATCTTAAATTTCACGATATCCCGCATACGGTGGCTCAAGCGTGCCGAGCGGCTTGCGATTTAGGGGTGCGGGTCGTGAATGTCCACGCTTCTGGTGGCCGCGCCATGCTGGACGCAGCACGACATGCCGTTCCGCAAAGTCCCGGGGCGCCGTCTCTGATTGCCGTCACGGTGCTGACCTCAATGAATCAAGCCGACTTGGCCGAGGTGGGTATCACGCGCCCCTTGGCCGAACAGGTGCAGCTTCTGGCAGGGTTAGCACATGATTCAGGCCTTGATGGCGTGGTGTGTTCTGCCTTTGAAGCCCGTGCGATGCGCGCACTCTTTAACCAGCCCAATTCAGTGATTATAACGCCAGGTATTCGTCCCGTCGGGGCGGCGTTAGATGACCAATCGCGCGTTATGACCCCTTTTGATGCTATGGCAGCCGGCGCCACGGCCTTAGTGGTGGGCCGTCCCATTACGCTTGCCGCCCAACCTGCGGCGGTTGTGCGTGCAATTTTGGCCAGTTTGCTTTAGTTTTTTGCCTGAATTTTCCGTTTAATCGCGTGTGGCGTGCTCTGCACTGTGGTGCGGGCAATTAATTCGAGTCTGCCGCCGTGTCGATACGGAACGTGCCATTCATCTTCTGATTGTGGATTTCCACCCAAATCATTAAATCATGCAGTGCGCGGATATTTTCGACGTATTGCACGGTTTCCTCGCCCCGCGCAAAGCCATTGCGTAATTTAGAATATATTTTTGGATTGGACAGCTGGGTTAAGCGCTCGCGAATATCCCGCCAACGATTCGGGTTGCCGCCTTGCTGGCGCGTGAGTTTAATCGCATCATTTAAATGCCCAATACCTATGTTGTATGCGGCGAGCGCGAGATAGGTCAGGTCTGGCTCGGGTGCCTTATCATCGATTTGTGTGCGTAAATAATTGAGATATTTTGCTGCGGCTGTAATATTTTTTACTGGGTTCCCCGGATCGGTCAGCCCAATATAAGCGGCGGTGGGGGGCATGATTTGCATCAAACCATAAGCGCCTTGTTGCGATTGGGCATCGGGCTGCCATTTGGATTCCTGATAACCCATGGCGGCCAACAGCCGCCAATCAATAGCGTATTTTTCCCCCGCCGCTTTGAATGCGCTTAAATAGGGGGAAATGCGTTGGTCGACATCGTCAACAAATTGTTGAGCGAGTTTTTGATCGAGCTGCTCAAATTGGGCATAGTGCCGATCAATCAGATTTTTGAGTTCGTTATTCTGGCGAATTTCAGTGAAAAACTGAACTGATGCCTGATAAAGCGATTTATCCGCCAGCCGCGAAAAAGCCCAGGCGAAGGAGACCGGTGGACCTAAATCGGTGGCTACCCGAATTTTATTGGACATTTTTTGCCCGAGCATGGCCTCGTGCGAGAGCACCACGGCGTAATCTACCGTGCCATTTTCGAGCGCTTGCAAGGTGTTGATTCCGCTATCTTCGAGTTGGATACGAATCGCGTAATCGGGCTTTTCATGGCTGGCTTTGGGGGGCGCGGCCTCTGAAATGCGGCTGAATGGCACATCAAGCAAGCCTTTGTTGGATTGTTCGATTAGCCAGTTTTGGCTATTTGAACCTTGCTCTACCGCGAGCGGCGCATTGCCAATATCTTGTAGCGATTTTGGTTTTTCAACACCTTGACGATAAATGAGTTGGCGGCGAACGGATAAATAACTTGGGCCATAACGAAATTGCGCCTCGCGCCCGAGGCTCACCACCAGCCCTGCCGCAGCAAAATCGGCTTGATTGCTGGCTACCATGGCGTAGGCCTCATCAATATTTTTGGCCACGATAATATGCACCGCCAGCCCGAGGTAACTTGCAAAGCGGGTCACAAGATCGTATTCCAGCCCCTGCGGGTGTGCTTTATCGGGAATGTAAATGGTTGGGCTGATTAAGGTGGCCACCCGAAGATAGCCACGCGCGCGAATTTGCTCCAGCTGGGGTGTTGTTGCAAATGAGCGGCTGAGTGCGGCATCGGGGTTCTGGCCATTTTGCCAGTACGGGGGATAGGTTGAAAGCCACCAAATCAGCGGCACAATAACAAGGCTTGCAACCCCTGAGAGGCGAAGCCACCAAGGTTGAGTTTTGGTGATTGAGCCTGGCTCGGATGGGCTTGTCACGCGCTACTGCCCCTCTGAGTTGGCCAAATCTTAATAGACATAACCAATATGCAGAGCCACCACGCCTAAACTTAAATTAATCACATCCACGCGGTCAAAGCCACGTTCAAGCATGAGCGCTTTTAAGGCTTCTTGATCGGGGTGCATACGAATGGATTCAGCCAGATACCGATAGCTATCGGCATCTTTGGCCAAAATTTTACCCAAGGCGGGCAGGGCGGTGAACGAATAAAGATCGTAGGCTTTGCTAATGAGGGGCGAGATGGGTTTTGAAAACTCCAATACCACCACGCGCCCCCCGGGTTTGAGCACCCGCGCCATCTCTTTTAATGCCATACCTTTATCGGTGACGTTGCGCAGGCCAAACCCGATGGTGACGCAATCAAAATGCTGGCTGGGGAAGGGGAGGTATTGAGCATTGGCCAAGCAGTAATCCACATTGCCTACGACGCCCGCATTATCGAGCTTGCTACGGCCTTCGCTGAGCATGCTTTGGTTAATATCTGAGAGGATCACTAAGCCTTTTTCACCCACCAGACCCGCCATTTTGAGGGCTAAATCTCCGGTGCCGGAAGCGAGGTCCAGCGCGCTCATGCCACGTCTTAAGCCCGTGTGTTCTAGGGCGACCCGCTTCCAGAGCCGGTGGATGCCAAAAGACATCGCATCATTCATGACATCATAGCGATTGGCTACCGAATCAAACACTTGCCCCACAAGCTTGGCTTTTTCTTCCAAGGGAACTTGGGTATAGCCAAAGTGCGTTTTTTCAGTCATGCGGGGCTCCATGATAGGTTAGGTGCTTTGTGATGCGGCCAGCACATCAGTAAATAAGGTGTTTTTAACTTGTGTTGCTGGGGTGCGTTCGATGCCGACGCGCGCTAATCGATCAAGATAACCCTGCCAGAGTTCGGTTTGCTGTTGGCAAAGGGCGTGCAGGGTGCGCCAGTCATATAAGCCGCTATTGTGGCCATCATCAAAGGTGAATTTAAGGGCATAACGGCCAACCGGTTCAATGGCAACAATTTTGACCTGTTCTTTGCCCAGCACCAACATGGGCTCTCCGCCGCCATGGCCGCGCACCTCGGCCGAGGGGCTGAAAATGCGCAAATACTCGGCACCGAGTGTGCCGCCCGTTTCGTCACTAAACTTGAGCGTGACGGTATTTTTCGATTTGTGCCAAGTGATTTGGGTTAAATTAATCATGGCGTAAGTTTAGAGAATAAACCGGCTTAGGTCTTCATCTTTAGCCAAGACGCCTAGCCGCTGTTCGACAAAATCGGCATCGATTAGCGCTGTGTTATCGGCCTTCGTGTCGGCGGCGAAACTTAATTCCTCCAGCAAATGCTCCATGACGGTATGCAACCTGCGCGCACCGATGTTTTCGGTGCGGCGATTCACTTCAAACGCAATTTCGGCAATGCGGGTAATGGCCGATTCCGTGAAGGTGACATGAAACTGTTCGGCGGCCAGAAGGGCTGTGTGCTGCCGGATGAGTGCGGCATCGGGTTCGGTCAGGATGCGCACAAAATCCTTGGCCGATAGGGCTTCCAGCTCCACCCGAATCGGCAAGCGCCCTTGTAATTCGGGAATTAAATCAGAGGGTTTGCTTAAATGAAACGCGCCGGAGGCGATAAACAAAATATGATCGGTTTTAACCATGCCAAGCTTGGTGTTGACGGTTGAGCCTTCAATGATGGGTAGCAAATCGCGCTGCACGCCCTCGCGCGATACCTCGCCGCCGCCTTGTTCACCGCGTTTGGCGACTTTGTCTATTTCATCAATAAAAACAATGCCATGCTGCTCAACGCGCTCTATGGCGGCGGCACGTACTTCTTCTTCGTTGAGCAAGTTGCCGGCTTCTTCTTCGGTCAATAGATTCAAAGCTTCGGCGATAGGCAGGCGGCGCTTATGGGTTTTGCCTTGATTCATGTTTTGGAACATGCCGCGAATTTGGCTCGCCATATCTTCCATGCCCGGCGGTGAGAGGATGTCGATATTGCCGGGTGCTTGGCGCAATTCAATTTCGATTTCACGCGCATTTAATTCGCCTGCGCGCAATTTGTCGCGGAATTTTTCACGCGTATTACGGTAGGCCTCATCCTGATGCGAATCGGCTGTATTCGGCCAATCGCTGCCGCGTGGGGCGGGCAATAAAATGTCCAGTACGCGATTTTCGCCCGCGAGTTTCGCTTTGTCTCGCACTTCAACAAGGGCAATTTGGCGCTGCATTTTCAAACCCACATCGGCTAAATCGCGGATGATGGATTCGACATCGCGACCGACATAACCCACTTCGGTGAATTTTGTGGCTTCGATTTTCAAAAAAGGCGCATCAGCGAGTTTGGCTAATCGCCGCGCAATTTCTGTTTTGCCCACACCGGTGGGGCCAATCATGAGGATATTTTTGGGTGTGATTTCGCCGCGCAAGGGCTCGGGAATTTGTTGGCGGCGCCAGCGGTTGCGCAGCGCAATGGCCACAGCGCGCTTAGCCGCCGCTTGGCCGACAATGTGTTTATCGAGCTCAGCCACAATTTGTTGGGGTGTTAAGTTCATGCGTCGAGTACTTCAATGGTGAAATGATGATTGGTATAAATGCAGATATCGCCCGCGATGGTGAGCGCGGCTTCGGCAAGGTGGCGCGCGTCTAAATCCGAATGGCGCAGCAAGGCGGTGGCGGCCGCTTGGGCAAAGGCGCCCCCCGAACCGATGGCGATGAGGTCGGTTTCCGGTTCAATCACATCGCCATTGCCACTGATGGTGAGCATGTGGCTGCGATCGGCTACAACGAGCATGGCCTCAAGCCGCCGCATAGCGCGATCGGTGCGCCACTCTTTGGCAAGCTCGACGGCGGAGCGCAGTAAATTACCGCCGTATTTTTCTAATTTGGCTTCAAATTTTTCAAACAGGGTGAAGGCATCAGCCGTGGCGCCTGCAAATCCTGCCAGCACCTCGCCGTTGTACAGCCGCCGCACTTTGCGCGCATTGCCTTTAACCACGGTGTTACCGAGGGTCACTTGGCCATCGCCGCCAATCACCGTTTGGTTGTTTTTGCGCACACACAAGATGGTGGTGCCGTGAAAATTTTCCATGTAAAGCCTTTGTTGCGGAGTTTTAATGGGTTGTGCGCGCTGTGCGCACTGCTCATTAGTGTGGGTTGCTTCGGCAAAATATCAATTGCCGCGCTTAATTTTTTATTGCAGACCCAAGATCCGGCTCGGGGCTCGGCGTATGGGTTTTGCGCTGCGCGCGCGGGTGCGCCGCATCGTAGACCGCCGCCAAGCGCTGAAAATCCAAATGGGTATAAATTTGTGTGGTGGCCAAACTTTCATGCCCGAGCATTTCTTGCACGGCACGCAAATCCCCCGAGGATTCTAGTACGTGGGTGGCAAAGGCATGACGCAGCTGATGCGGGTGAAGCGCCTGCCCGAGCGCGGTATGCTGCGATAAACGGGTTAAACGATATTGCACCGAGCGGGTGGTGAGCCGAGCGCCGAGCCGATTAACAAATAAAGCCGGCTCATCTGCATTTTTTAGCAAGCCCAAGCGCAGCGGAAGCCAGTCTTTAATTCGGGCAATGGCTTGGCTGCCTACAGGAACCAACCGCGTTTTATCCCGCTTGCCTGTAACCCGCGCAATGCCCTCATTGGGGGCAATGTCGGTTAAGTTTAAACCGACTAACTCCGCCACCCGCAGGCCGCTACTGTAGAGCAGCTCAAACATGCAGCGATCGCGGTGCAGTAGGATCTCGTCTGGCTGAGGTTGATCGAGGAGTTGATTGAGCGTTTCAATCGCCGGGGCATGAGGCAGTTTTTTGTCGGTTTTGGGTGCTTTGAGGGCATCGGGGTTGGCGGGGCAGGCAATAAATTCGCTTTGCCAATAGCGTAAAAGCCAGCGCAGTGCAGAGGATTTGCGGGCGATGCTGCGATTTGTGAGCCCGTTTTCTCGGCAGTAGGCAAGATAACCGCGCAGGCGCACATCCGTGAGCGCAGCGGGCGATGGGATGGTTTGTTCAAGGGCAAAATTTTCGAGTTGTTGCCAATCGATGAGATAAGCCGAGCGGGTTTTGGATGCCAGCGAGACGCTATGAAGGAGTGCGAAACGCGCCTGCGCCAAGGCCGCTGAAAATTCAGCGCATTCAGGTATCGCGATAGCATCAGTCATGGCGCGATCGTGTGCTCACACGACAAATACGCCGTCACCAACTCACCGATTTGCGTTAAAAACACCGTGCCTTGGCTTGAGTTAAAGCCATCGGGTGTGATGCGACCTAAGGCAAGAATCCAGCGGGGTTGCGCCAGATTTGAGCCAATGGCGATTAACGCAGCCGAACCGGTATCGGGTAGCTCGGTGCCGAAAATTGCCTGGCGTTGCGCTTCGCTTAAACGCCCACACAGCGGCGTGTGGCTTTCTAACCAGCCTTCGAGCAGGTTCAGGGTTGGATGATTTAGCGTTTTAATGGCAATTAACTTGGCGATATCGACGGCAAAGTGTTGATGCAATAAGGCCATTGCCTGCTCGGCCGAGCGCTCAGTTGCACTGATTAACGCGCAAGCAAATTCATGCAGTACCCGATCAAGCGCCGCGTTGGCCTCGGCCGTGGTGCGCAACGTATTCATCGCAAAATTGAGTCGGCTGAGTTTCTCGCGCCAAAGACGCAGTTGCGTATGCGGCAATGAGGCCACGCCATCGGGCGGCTTGGGCAGGGTGAGATCAGCGAATAAATCCGGGTGTCGCCGCACTAATGCTTGCAGCACGCTATAAAGCTCGGTTGCGCAATGAGTGGCTAAAAAATCGGGATGACGCGTCAAAAAATCAGACCAGCTTTGGGCATCCATTGTGGGGTCTGTGGTTGTAATCAATCGGGCAGTGGCTTCAGTTGTCATGATGAATTTTTATCTTAAATATGCGCCGAAACAAAGGCTTTGTTGAACATTAACCTTTATCTTACTGGCCTGCAATTGTGGCATGCTTAAGCGCGCGTGCATCCCCGTGGTGGACGATATGCCCTTGGCGTGCTTGTAGCGATTAATTTGCTTTATAATGTGCGCGCTTCTCCCTTGCCGGGCGCGTATCCGGGCGGGAGCGGTGAAAAATTCCAGATTCGGAACACGCTGCCGACCCCGGCAACCCACCCCGTATCGCCCCTGAAACACGCGGTTTTTTGTAGGAGCCGCCACTGCCAAAGGAGAGCGTCATGCCGACGATTACCCTGCCTGATTCTTCACAACGTCATTTTGATCACCCCGTCACCTTGGCTGAAATAGCTGCCGATATTGGTGCGGGCCTAGCCAAAGCGGCCTTAGCCGGAAAAATTGACGGCAAATTGGTCGATTTATCCCGCGTGGTCGATACCGATGCCCACATTGCCCTCGTCACGGCCAAAGATCCTGAAGGCTTGGAGGTGATTCGGCACTCCACCGCGCATCTCATGGCGCAAGCCGTTAAGCAGTTATACCCGCAAGCGCAAGTAACGATAGGTCCTGTGATCGACAGCGGCTTCTATTACGATTTTCATTTTGATCGCCCCTTTAATGATGAGGATTTGGCTGCGATTGAAACGCGCATGCACGCGCTGGCCGCCCAAGGCGATGTGCTGGTTCGTAAGGTAGTTGATCGGGCGGATGCTATTCGCTATTTCCATGATTTGGGTGAAGCCTTTAAGGTGGAAATTATCGAAAGCATCCCCGGTAATGAGGAGCTCACGCTCTACACACAAGGCGATTTCACCGATTTTTGTCGGGGTCCGCACGTGCCGAATACCCATAAGCTCGGCGTGTTTAAATTGATGAAAGTCGCGGGCGCGTATTGGCGCGGCGATTCTAAAAACCCGATGCTGACCCGCATTTACGGCACCGCGTTCGCCACCGATAAAGAGCTCAAGGCGCATTTAACGCAATTGGCCGAAGCGGAAAAACGCGATCATCGCCGCATCGGTAAGCAACAAAATTTGTTTCATTTCCAGGAAGAAGCGCCGGGTTTGGTGTTTTGGCATCCCAAAGGTTGGGCTTTATGGCAAGTGATTGAACAACACATGCGCGGCGTATATCGCCAGTCGGGTTATGCCGAAATTCGCTGCCCACAAATTTTAGATGTAAGCCTGTGGAAAAAATCGGGCCACTGGGATAACTACCAAGAAAACATGTTTTTCACCGAGTCGGAAAAACGCACCTTTGCGGTGAAACCGATGAATTGCCCCGGGCATATTCAGGTGTTCAACCACGGCCTGCACAGCTATCGGGATTTGCCGATTCGTTATGGCGAGTTTGGTTCTTGTCACCGCAATGAGCCGTCGGGCGCGCTGCATGGTATTTTGCGCGTGCGCGGGTTCACGCAGGATGATGGCCATATTTTCTGTATGGAGCGTCAGATTGAACCCGAGGTTCGGGCATTCCACGAGCAGGCGCTGGCGGTCTATGCCACCTTCGGCTTTACAGATATTCAGGTGAAGATTGCGTTGCGCCCTGAAAAACGCCTCGGCACCGATGACGTTTGGGATGAAGCCGAGGCCGCCTTGCGCGGCGCCTTGGCTGCAGCGGGTGTCAGCTGGACCGAATTACCCGGCGAGGGCGCGTTTTACGGGCCGAAAATTGAATATCACCTCAAAGATGCGATTGGCCGAACCTGGCAGCTCGGCACCATCCAGGTCGATTTCATGATGCCAGAGCGCTTAGGCGCCACCTATGTCGATGAGCATAGCGAACGCCGCCATCCCGTCATGCTGCACCGCGCCATTGTCGGCTCGATGGAACGTTTTATCGGGATTTTGATTGAGCATCATGCCGGTTATCTGCCCTTGTGGTTGGCGCCCGTGCAGGCCGTGGTGATGGGGATTACCGACAAACACGCCGACTATGTGAAAGATGTCACGCGGCGTTTGAAGGCCGTGGGGTTCCGAGTTGAGGAAGATCTGCGTAACGAGAAGGTCGGCTTTAAAATCCGCGAACATACGCTGGAGCGGGTGCCTTACTTGCTGGTGGCGGGCGATCGGGAAATGGAAACCGATGCCATCGCACTGCGCACCCGTGACGGCCAAGATTTAGGTGTCATCTCGATAGATGCCCTGTTGGCGCGGCTCACCGAGGAGACCCGGTCGCAATCGCAGGGCTAAATTCGCTTTTTTGTTTGGCGCCATCACAGGGAACCCGTCGGGGTTCCCTTTTTTCGTGCGGGCGATTTTTTGTGCGCTGGCAGTGGCCGGGGAGGGCGTGGGTTTTATGCAGCGTCTGACGAAATCGGCGGCGCGCGCCCTCGATTCATCCCTCTATTCAAGCGGTTCAGCAATTGCCTATTTCATTGGTTGGCAATGCGTATTAACATGGCCGACTTAAATTTGCGGTCAGGCGAATGCCCGATCCTTCCGGTGATCTTCAATCGGCCATTCATTAGATGCCGCTAGAAGGTTAAATTTTTAGTATTTTGAGGATAAGAACATAGCTCAGCTCCGTGCACAAACGCCCCCCGCCGCGCGTGATTCCGACGAACCACGAATTAATGGTGAAATCACCGCCCGTGAAGTTCGATTAGTCGATGAAAATGGTGAGCAGGCCGGCATCGTCCGAACCCGCGACGCCCTAGATCGCGCTATTTCCGTTGCCCTTGATTTGGTTGAAGTGTCTGCCACGGCTAACCCGCCTGTGTGCAAAATCATGGATTACGGTAAATTCAAGTATCAGCAGAGCAAAAAGCTTGCTGAAGCGCGCAAAAAACAAAAACAAATTGAAGTGAAGGAAATTAAATTTCGCCCCGGTACCGAAGACCACGATTATCAAGTCAAAATGCGCAGCATTATTCGGTTTTTGGAAGAGGGCGATAAGGCAAAAATTACCTTACGCTTCCGGGGGCGTGAGATGGCGCATAAAGAGATTGCCGGAGAGCTGCTGGATCGTATCGAAAAAGATTTGCTTGAACTGGCGGTCGTAGAGCAGCGTCCGAAAATGGAAGGCCGTCAGGTCACAATGGTATTAGCGCCTAAAAAGACCAGCTAACACGCCAACTGCGAGAAAATCATTTGATATTCTCGCAGTTGCGTTTATAATTTCGCGCCGCTGAATTTTGAGCTTGTTGGGTTATATCTAATGTGCTTAAGGTTTATGCGCTTCTCCGTGATGTTAAAAGGCGCGTGCCTTTTTCATCATTGACTTGCCCTTGAATTATTTTAATTTGATTATCTTAATTGGATTGTTTTAATTTCGAGCTCAAGGATTGGGAAATTAGCCTCAACTGCGTTCATTAACTCCGACGCGTTGGGCGTCATCACACTACGGTAAAACTGGAGTCGATCATGCCGAAAATCAAATCGAATCGTGGCGCTGCCAAGCGGTTCAAAATCACCGCTGGCGGTGTTAAGCGTAAGCAGTCGCATATGCGACACATTCTGACCAAAAAGTCATCCAAGCGTAAGCGTCAGTTGGGTTCGCCCGCGTTCGTGCACGAGCGTGATGTTCCTTCAATTCACATCATGTTGCCCTACGCGTAAGGAGAGCTGAACCATGGCCAGAGTAAAACGGGGTGTTAACGCCCACGCAAAACATAAAAAAGTCTTAGCGAAAGCAAAAGGTTATTACGGTGCCCGTTCGCGTACGTTCCGCGTTGCGCATCAGGCGGTAATTAAAGCCGGTCAATATGCGTATCGCGATCGTCGCGCCAAAAAACGCGTCTTCCGTGCGTTGTGGATTACCCGCATTAACGCCGAAGCGCGCAACAACAATTTGTCTTACAGCCGTTTGATGGATGGTATTCATAAAGCCAACATCGAAATTGATCGCAAGGTCTTAGCGGATTTGGCGGTGTTCGATAAGCCTGCTTTTGCTGCCATTGCAACACAAGCTAAGGCAGCGTTGGGGCTGTAAGCTTTATCAACTGAGCGGATGATAGTTGGATACAATTAGGCGCTCACATGAGCGCCTTTTTAATTAAGCCATTTGATCAGATGCTGTGCTAAGTGCCCTTGGCGGGTGCTCAGTACAGCGCTGGTAATGCAAGCCGGTGGTTTGCCAAAAAACGTGGCGACAAAAACGGTACGACCAAAAGACAAGGAGCGGTAACGTGACAGATCAATGGGCGAATATCCAAGCTGAAGCAGCTAAACGCATTGCCGATGCCGCAGACGGAGCCGCACTCGAAGATGTGCGTTTGCACTATCTCGGTAAAAAAGGGGCTATCACCCAGATGATGAAAGCGCTGGGTGGCCTTGAGCCAGAAGAACGACGCGCGCAGGGTGCCGAAATCAATGTGTTAAAAGACGCCGTGATGACGGCCTTAACCGCTCGTCGAGATGACTTGGCGCATGCGGCTTTAGCGCAGCGGCTGGCAGCTGAGCGCATTGATGTGACCTTGCCGGGCCGCAGCAATCCGCCCGGCGCACTTCATCCGGTTAACCGTATGATTCGCCGAGTATCGGATATTTTTGGTTCAATGGGCTACACCGTGGCACAAGGGCCTGAAATTGAAGATGACTGGCATAATTTTACCGCGCTCAATATTCCGCTAACGCATCCGGCACGCGCCATGCACGATACGTTTTATTTTGATGCCCAGCGGTTGCTGCGCACGCACACCTCGCCGGTGCAAATTCGCGCCATGCAGGCGAATACGCCGCCGCTCAAGATCATTGCGCCGGGTCGGGTGTATCGCTGCGATTCAGATATGACGCATTCGCCGATGTTTCATCAAATTGAGGTGCTGTACTTAGATGAAGCGGTGCGTTTTACCGATTTGCGCGCCACGCTGGAGCAATTTTTGGGCGCGCTGTTTGAGCAGGAAAATTTACCCATCCGCTTGCGCCCTTCTTTTTTCCCGTTTACTGAGCCTTCTGCCGAGGTGGATATCCAATGCGTCCACTGCCACGGTACAGGTTGTCGCGTGTGTAAAAAAACCGGTTGGATCGAGGTGTTGGGCAGTGGCATGGTGCATCCGAACGTGTTGCGTGCCGTGGGGCATGATCCCGCCAAAGTGAGCGGATTTGCCATCGGCATGGGGGTCGAGCGCCTCGCCATGTTGCGCTATGGCGTGGATGATCTGCGCGCCTTTTTTGATAACGACCTGCGGTTTCTTGAACAATTTGTTTAAAACTGCGCCGTTACTCCTTACCGCTTAAAATCGCGAGAATGTTATGAGATTTTCAGAGTCTTGGTTGCGTGAATGGATCAATCCCCCGGTCGATACCCCACAATTGGGGCATCGCCTCACTATGATTGGGCTTGAGGTTGATGCCATTGAGCTGGCAGCGCCAGCGTTTTCAGGGGTGGTTGTGGCGTTAGTATTGTCGGTTGAGCCGCATCCTGAGGCCGATAAACTCAAAATTACCCGAGTTTCCGATGGCACATCAGAGTTTCAAATTGTGTGTGGCGCACCGAATGTCATCTCAGGAATACGGGTGCCTTTGGCCACGTTAGGGGCGCAATTGCCCGATGGCTTGGTTATAAAATCCGCCCAATTACGGGGTGTGGCCTCTGAGGGCATGTTGTGTTCGGCTACCGAACTGGGGTTGCCAAGCGCGGTCGATGGTCTGTGGGTTTTGCCGGATGATGCGCCCTTGGGTGCCTCGATTCGGGATTGGTTGAACCTAGATGATGCCGTCATTGAATTGGGCATAACGCCCAATCGGGGCGATGCGTTATCGATACTCGGTTTGGCGCGTGATTGCTCCGCTCTGTTCGATTTGGATCTAACCCCGCCAGAGCCGAGTGTGCCGGTGACAGATTCAAGCGTTGCGCCACAAATGGCGCAAATTCAATCGCTTAACGATTGCCCAACCTATTTAACCCAAGTTATTGAGGCGATTCCGGTGGTGCGCCGCACCCCGTTGTGGCTGGGTGAACGCCTTCGCCGAGCGGGTGTGGGTGCGATCGACCCGATTGTCGATGTGTGTAATTACGTCATGCTGGAATTGGGGCAACCGCTCCATGCCTTTGATCGCGCCGAGCTTCAGGGCGATTTACAGGTTCGGCGCGCAACCGCACAAGAGCCGTTACTGGCCCTAAATAAACAAACCTTGAGTTTAGATGCCGAATGCCTTGTGATTGCCGATGCCCAAAGCGTTGTTGCGCTGGCGGGGATTATCGGCGGGCAAAATTCTGCCGTGCGCTATGAAACCACCGCCATTGTGCTGGAATCGGCACATTTTACACCCGAAGTCATCGCCGGACGGGCGCGCCGATTGGGCTTAACGACAGACGCGGCGTTTCGCTTTGAGCGGGGGGTTGATCCGACTTTACCCGCCCGCGCTTTAGCCCGCGCGACCGAGTTAATTTTATTGATTTGCGGCGGCAAGGCCAGCGCCGTACAGGTGGCCGGTGGTGTGATACCTGAGCTGCCCGCCATTGAGTTAGATATGGCGTGGGCCGAGCGGCGTTTAGGCTTGGCAATCGAGCCTATGTTGGCTCAAAAACTGCTGACGCGGCTCGGGTGTGGCCTTAAAGTGCAAGATTCTGGCGTGTTTCAAGTGACCCCGCCGAGCCACCGCTTTGATTTATCGATTCCTGAAGATTTACTCGAAGAACTCGCCCGCCTGATTGGCTACGATGCCTTCCGCTCCCCCATGGGGCGTGCCCCACTCACTATTGGCACGCGACCTGAAACCGAAAACAGCGCCGCGCAAATAGCCGACTTTATGGTTAAGCGCGGTTATTTTGAGGCCATTACATACAGTTTTATCGATCCGGAGATCGCCTCGCTATTTGATGATGCGCCCGCTATCGCCTTGGCTAACCCCATTTCAAGCGAGATGGCCGTGATGCGTCAAAGCCTGTGGCCGGGCTTATTGAGCGCGGTTAAATACAACCAGAGTCGGCAGCAAACGCGGCTGCGCTTGTTTGAATTGGGGCGTATTTTTACAGGAAGCTTGAGCGCACAAAATTTGGATGGCGTGCAAGAAACCGATCAATTAGCCGCCGTGATTTGTGGCACACGTCTGCCTGAACAGTGGGCTGAACAATCGATGGCGTTCGATTTTTTCGACCTCAAAGGCGACTGTGAAGCCCTGTTGCAAGCGATGGGTATGGCAATAACGCCCCAAGATGCAGCCTATGAACGCCCTGTGGTTACATTTCGCGCACCCACCCAAGCGGCGGGGCACAAAGCTTTGCATCCGGGGCAAAGTGCAGACATTGAAATTGATGGTCATATTTGTGGCCGATTAGGTGCCTTACATCCCGCCGTGGCTGAGCGCTTTGATTTAACCGGCGCCGTTTTTTTGCTTGAGCTCAATCTAGATGCGGTGAAAAATCGCCGATTACCCGCCAATCGGTCGCGTTCACGCTTTCCTCATATCCGGCGCGATCTCGCTTTACTTAAGCCCGTGGCGTTACCCGCAGCCACGTTGCTCGCCTTAATTGAAGCCAATCGCCCGGCGTGTTTGCAGTCGGTTGCTATTTTTGATCGCTACAAAGGCGCAGGCATTGAGCCGGGGTTTGAAAGCGTTGCCGTGAAACTTATTTTCCAAGAAGCTGAGCGTACCCTGACGGATGATGAAATCGTGGGTATAATCAGCAACATACGCGCTAATTTAGCGCAACATCATATTCAATTGCGTACCTGAAGGATTGTATTATATGGCCTTAACTAAAGCCGACATGGTCGAAAAGCTCCACATGGATTTGGGTTTAAATAAACGCGAAGCCAAAGATTTTGTGGATATTTTCTTTGAAGAATTGCGTGCCACGTTAGAATCAGGCGAGGAAATTAAACTCTCCGGGTTTGGCAACTTTCAACTGCGCGATAAAAACGAGCGCCCCGGCCGCAACCCGCGCACCGGCGAAATGATCCCCGTTTCCGCGCGCCGAGTCGTCACCTTCCGAGCCGGGCAAAAGCTTAAAGCCATGGTCGAGGCCTATGACGGCTCAGTCGCTTCCTGAATCGCCCCTACCGCCGATTCCCAATAAACGCTACTTTACCATTGGTGAAGTGGGGGGCTTGTGCGATGTGAAATCGCATGTTTTGCGTTATTGGGAGCAGGAGTTCACTCAGCTTAAACCCACCAAACGACGTGGCAATCGGCGCTATTACCAGCGGCACGATATTGAGCTGATTCGGCTCATTCGCAGCCTTTTGTACGATCAGGGGTTTACCATTGCCGGTGCGCGGCAACAATTAGTGCAGGCGCAAAAAAATGCCTTGAAAGGGGAAGCCCCCGCTGCCGTTATACCGCCCCGCGAGCCTACGCTCGATTGGCCGGTATCGCCAAAAGCGCCTGCATTATCCGTGCCGCGCTGGGAACCTGAGTTGGCTGCGCACGCGGATGAGCGTGAGATTGCTTTGCGGTTGGCGCCGAATGAACGGCCAATGGCGGTGTCTACCACGGTTGACTCTGGGGTGGTTTTGCCAGCCATCCGGCCGCCTCAGGCCGCCGAGCCATTACTTTTTTCGCCCAGCGTGCGGCCTTTAACTCAGGTACGCCAAGCGTTAGAACAAATTTTAAAAGATTTAGAAGCCCAGTTTTAGGCCAAGTACCCATGGTTTGCTCAGGCAAAATCGGGCTAAATCTTTTGGTTTAATTTTAAGTGCATTTAAGGGCGGTACCAGCAGAGTTGATTGCGGCCTTGTGCTTTGGCGGTATACAGCGCTGCATCAGCATGTTCAAGCAAGCCTGTTAAGGTTGAATCGGTGGGCAGTGCGCAGGCAGCGCCAATGCTCACGGTGATGGATACGGGATGCTGCATGCCAATATCAAATAAAGTTGCTTGTACTACTTCTAAAATGCGCCGGCCCATTTGGTCGGCTTTGTTTTGAGGCGTGTCGTCTAAAATTAAAACAAACTCTTCACCCCCCAGCCGACCGAGTAAATCAATTTCTCTAATTTGTTGTTGCACTGTTTTTATAAATTCTTTCAATAGCTTATCGCCTGCCACATGACCAAATTGATCGTTAATGCGTTTGAAAAAATCTAAATCCAGAATAAAAATCACAAGCGACTGGTTTAAGCGCAAAAAGCGTTTATGCGCGTGATTGAGCTGCTCTAAAATTGTGCGCCGATTGGCAATGCCCGTTAATTCATCGGTGGTGGCTCGCCGCTCCAGCTCGCGTTCTAGGTTACGCCGCTCGGTAATATCCCGCCAGATGCCTTCAACGCCTGCATAATTGCCTTCTTCATCGAGAATAACGGTACTGCTAATTGAGATGTCGATAATAGCGCCATTTTTGCACTTCATTTGGCCGGCAAAATCGCGCACAAAGCCTTGGCTGAGAATGGTTTGTTTTAGCCGCTCTCGGTCTTGGGGGTTTGGGTAAAAATCGCTGGCAGGTTTGCCGATAATTTCAGCGGCCTCGTACCCTAAAACCTGTTTGACTGCCGGACATACATAGCGGGTAATGCCGGCGGCATCCGTGCGATAAAACACATCTTGCATGGTATTCATCATGCGTTGAAAGTGCTCTTCGGATTCGCGCAGCCGATTTTCCAAGGCACTGCGTTCGGTTAAATCCATAAATGCGGCCAGAAGCCCAATTTCACCCTGCACGGGATAGGTAACACTCATCATCCCAACAACCAATAGGGTTCGCTTGCAGGTGTAAATTCGGTATTCGCTCACAGGATTGGTCACATTATCCCGTTCTGCCCGCCGCACGCGCGCCAAGACGCGGGGCTGATCCAGCGGATGCAAAAACTCATTAATAGAATGACCCAGCAAATCAGCCGGATTTTTGGCTTGCATTAAGTGCAAAGCGGCCGGATTGGCATAAAGAAATTTATCGTTGACAACGATAATGACGCTGATCGGTAAACGATCCAGCGCATCGGGCGGCGCCATCATTAAAAAATGGTCCATGAGAATGTACTCGCATGTTGATGCCGGTGATAACACGAGGGTGTGTCATTTGCCCCAATTGTAAGCAAAAAATTAAAATTGGGTGAAATAAGACATTTTTTCCATGATAAAGTCGCTATCGCCCCGCGTTAAGTAGGGGGTTAATGAAATGACGCTAAGGATTTATCCGGATGACTTTTTTGCTCCCCCCCGATCAAATAGCCGGCTCCGCCCCGCGCAGCCCGTTGCCGCGCGCAGTGGGTGTGGCTGTGCTATGGCTTATGTGTGCGTGGCTTACGCACTGGGTTTTTGCTTTTATGCCCAATCAATCGGTTTATCCCATTTGGCCTGCGGATGCCATTGCGTTGGGGTTTGTGCTGATTTGGGGGTATCGCGTTATTGCGCCGCTGTTAGGGGCAATTTTTATTTGGAACTGGGGTGTGATGGGTCACGCCGTTCCTTTTTCATTGCTGGGCACCCTGGCTTTGGGTTTGGGGTTTGCGGTGGCTGTGGGGCTGCGGTCTGTATTGCAAAAGGTGATTTCAAGTGACTATGGCCGTCGATTAATTGGTTTTCCGCTCACGGTATTCATGTTATCGAGTGTGATTACGGTGGTGGGCGTGTGGAAAAATCCGCTTTGGACGGCACATTATCAAACCATCGGTTTATTTTGGCTGGCCGAATCGATCGCCTTGCTTGCATTTACACCGCTGGTAATGGCGTGTTTGCATGAGGGTTGCCAGCCATTAATCGCTCAATTATCAAAAACAGCGCAACATTATATTTGGCTGGGCGTTTGGTTAGCACTGGCGCTGTTATCTTTGGTGGTTATCGCGGGGTTGCGCCATTGGGCTGCTTTAGATTTTAATGCGCCCAGCTTATTGGGTTTGGTTATGGTGGTTTTGGCGGCGCATTCACTGCCGGTTTTGGTCGCGCGGGTGTTAATCGCGGGGTATCTCTCGATTTGGAGCGTGCTGAATGTGCTCGTGAATGTCCGTGTGGGCTGGGAATCGTCCCAGTTGCTGGGCGATCAGGCCTTGGTGTTTGTGGCGGCATTGCTGGCGGTTATCGCTATCGAAATGGTGCAGGCTTATCGGTTGTCGGAGCAAAAACTCGCCCAGCGACTGCGCACCGATCCGCTCACCGGTTTGCCGAATGATTTGGGTTTGGCAAAGCAGCTGGCTTTATGGCCGAAAGAGGCCAATGGTGAGATGCAAGCGATGGTGGTTATTGGTGTTCATCTGCCGGATCTTGAGGAGATTGATGCGTTAATGGGCCACGAACGGAGTAATCGCATTGAGATGCAGGTTGGCCGGATATTCGAGCGCCAGGGCTTGCGGTCATCGGTGGCGCGGGTGCGCCCGGGGTTATTTGTGACGTGTTTGTCTTCAGTGATTATTGGCTCGCGCGGGGCAGATTTAGCTGAACAATTAAGAGCCCGCATTGAGCTGGAGCGCAATACCACCGGTGAGGCGCTGCGGCATTTGCGGGTGGGATTCACGGTATTTCATCGGGCAAAAACAAGGGATATTGGCTTGCTTACCTCAGCGGTGCTGGCCGGATGCCAGCTGTCACTGACTCATCGCAACCAGCCGGTGCATGTTGAAGATGATTTAGCCTGTTTATTGGATCAGCGCGTGGCTGAACTTTCTTGGGTGCAGCGCATGCGGGCCACCTTAAATGAGGATGTGCGGGATGGCCATTTTATTTTGTATGCCCAAACCATCCGAGATACGCGCCATCCCGATGTGAAATCGTTTGAAGTGTTGCTGCGCTGGCAAGAACCGAATGGCGAGATTATTCCACCCGCAGGATTTTTACCCATCGCCGAGCGCTATGGATTAATGACATTAATTGATTTATGGGTCTTACAAACTACGTTAACGCAATTGGCCGCCTCACCTTGGGTTGCCGAAATTAGTAAAGTATCAATTAATTTATCGGGCGCGAGTTTAGTGAGCCCAACCTTAGCGCGAGATATTGCGAGTGCCTTAAAACACAGTGGCTGCCGACCGGAACAAATTTGCTTTGAGATCACTGAAACGATGGTGATTGCCGATACAGTAGCCGCTCGACAAGCGGTTTTAGCGATTAAAGCCATGGGCTGCAAAATATCACTGGATGATTTTGGCACTGGGTTATCAACCTTTTCTTATTTAAAGCGTTTTCCTTTCGATTATTTAAAAATCGATGGTGAGTTTATTCGGCATATTACCGATTCCCGCATTGATCGGGCTATTGTGGAATCCATCCAAGCCATCGCCTTTGAGATGAATACCATTACCGTGGCTGAGTTTGTTGAAAACAACCAGCAAATGGAAGTTTTGCGGCAAATTGGCGTTTATTATCATCAAGGTTATGGCATTGCAATGCCCGTGCCGATCAATGCGTTTTTGATACCTTAATTCATTCGATGCCGGAATAACCATCCGGCGGCAGCGAGTGTCACGATCCCGATTAACGCCAGCGGCCAAAATTGATTTTGCAGGCTTTGAAAGGAGCTGCCTTCTAAAAAAATACCCCGCAAAATAATCATAAAGTAGCGCATGGGGTTGATGAGGGTTAAATCCTGCACGAAAGGCGGCATGTTGGCGATTGGCGTGGCAAAGCCGGATAAAATAATGGCGGGTACCAGAAATAAAAACACGCCCAAAACGGCTTGTTGCAGGGTGGTGGCCAAAGCAGAAATCATAAGCCCGATGCCAATAGCCGAAAGTAGAAATAAACCCATGCCGATATACAGCGTGAGTAAATGGCCTTCAAACGGCACTGCAAAGGCCTTTACGGCTAAAAAAATAATAATGCTGCCTTCCGTAAAACCAATCACAAAGCCCGGAATGGCTTTGCCGATGAGGATTTCGACCGGATGCAGGGGGGTAACCAGCAGTTGATCAAACGTGCCTTGTTCCCGTTCACGCGCAACGGATAAGGCGGTCACGACCATGACGACGACGAGCATCAAGATGGCCACAATACCCGGCACGATAAACCAGCGGCTCTCTAAATTTGGGTTGAACCAAGCACGGGTGACGATAACAGAGGGCGGTGCGCGCAGCGGGTGGCTGGTTTGCCATTGGGTATTAAAGTCGGCCACGAGGGTATTGGCATAGCTTAACGCGATGGCAGCCGTGTTGGAGTTGCGCCCATCAATAATGAGTTGCACGGTAGCGGGTTGATTACTGAGTAAATCGGCTTCAAAGCGCGGGCCTATGTTCAGCACCATGAGGGCTTTTTGGTCATCAATGACGCGGGAGATCTCGGATTCACGCTGGATATTCGCCACACTTTTAAAATGCCCTGAGCCTTCAAAACGCGCCACTAAAGCCTGTGCCGCTTGCCCACCATCTTGGTTGTACACGGCGATGGGAATATTTGAGAGATCAAAGGTGGCGGCAAAACTAAAGACCAGCAGTTGAATCAGCGGCGGGCCTACAATCACAAAGCGCGATTTGGGATCGCGTAATAGTGCCTGAAATTCTTTGATCGCCAAGGCGATGATTCGTTGCCACATGAGGTGAACCCCGGCCTATTCGAGAGATTTACGGATTTTGCGGCGGCTGGCCGCAATAAAAAAAACGGCAATCGCGAGCATGGCGAGTGTATTTGGCCAGAGGATGGCGGCCACATCGCCTGCCAGAAACAGGGTATGCAAAATCACAATGAAATATCGCGCCGAAACAAGGTACGTTAGATTTTGTAGCCAGCCTGGCATGCTGCCAATATCAAAAATAAATCCCGATAACATGAAGGCCGGTAAAAAGGTGGTGATAATCGCAATCAAGCTTGCCACGAATTGATTGCGCGCCACGATGGAAATAAACAGCCCCATGCCAAGTGCGGTGAGCAGAAACAGAGCGGATGTGAGCACCAAAATCCACCAACTGCCCAAAAACGGCACGCCAAACAGCCACACGGCCATCGCAACTGAGAGCGCCATGCCACCCATGCCAAGCACAAAATAGGGCACAAGCTTGCCGATGAGCAGCTCATTGATCTGCACCGGGGTGACCATGAGCGCTTCCAGCGTGCCCCGCTCCCATTCGCGCGCCATAACCAAGGCGGTGAGCAGTGCCCCAATCAGGGTCATAATCACGGCGATCAGCCCCGGCACAAGGTAGTCTCGGCTGCGCAATTCTGGGTTGAACCAAATACGTGCGGCCAGCTCAACCGGTTGATGAGCCGATTGCCCCGCCGCTTGGGTGCGGTTCGTGAGCCAGCTTTGCCAGCCGGCTTGAATATAGGCTTGGGTTAGCCGCGCTTGATTGGCATCAATTCCATTAACGATCACCTGCAGCGGTGCGGATTGGTTCGCGGTGCTGAGTTGGGCTGCAAAATCACTGGGTAAATGCACAATGGCATCGACCCGCCGATTGAGCAACCAACGCGTCGCCGTGGCTAAGTTGGGGGCAATTTGCGGGCTGAAATAGGTCGAATGATTAAACGAGGCATACAGCGCGGCGCTTTCCATATCGGGGGCATCGGCCACGAAGGCCAGCGGGATATGTTTGGCGTTTAGCGATACCCCGTAACCAAAAATCAGCAATAAAACCACGGGCAATAAAAATGCAATGGCGATACTGGAGGGATCTCGGATGATTTGCAGAGACTCTTTGCGAATCAAACCGCCCATGCGCATCCAGCCGCTGCCCCGCCTTGGGGTGGGCGAACTCATGCGGCCACGCCCGTTGGCGGGGTTGGCGCGGTGATGAGTGCGATAAACGCATCTTCCATGCTGGGATTGGGCGCAGCCGCCGTTTGGGCTTGGGCGCGAATCGCTGCGGGGGTGCCCGCCGCTAAAATCTGGCCTTGGCTCATAATCACGAGCCGGTCGCAGTATTCCGCTTCATCCATAAAATGCGTGGTAATCATGATGGTCACCCCGTGATCGGCAAGCTCGTTGATTCGTCCCCAAAAAGCACGCCGCTCAAGCGGATCCACCCCTGAGGTGGGTTCATCGAGAAACAAGATGTCCGGCTCGTGCATTAAAGCGCAGGCCATGGCCAGCCGCTGTTTAAAACCCAGTGGCAACAGGCCGCTGTTGGTATCGTGATAGGGCGTTAGTTCAAACTCACTCAAAGCCCAGGCGAGGCGCCGGTTTAAGTGTTCGCCCTTGAGCCCGTAGGCACGGGCAAAAAATTTAAGATTTTGCATCACGCTCAGCACCTCGTATAACGCATATTTTTGCGACATATAGCCAATACGCGCGCGGGCCTTGGCGGCGGCGGTGAATAAATCGACACCGGCCACCGAGAGCGCGCCACTGCTGGCTGGCAGCAAGCCACAGAGCATTCGGAAGGTGGTGGATTTGCCCGCGCCATTGGCACCGAGCAGGCCAAAAATTTCCCCACGCTGAACGGAAAAACTCAGCGCATTAACCGCAATAAATGCCCCAAAGCGGCGGGTTAACTCATGAACGGTAATCACCTCGGCAGGGCGCGCCCGCGCGGTTGGCACAATAGGCTGGCTTGTGGGGGGTGCAGGGGCCTGTGGGGTTTGTGCCGCGCGCTGGCTGTTCAGCATCAGCACAAAGGCATCTTCAAATCGCGGGGGGAGGGGCTGCCACACCCCATTGGGTAAAGTGGGCGGCGCGGTTTGTTCGGCTAAGAGAACCCGCACCCAATCGCCATCAATCACCGCATCAAGGATGCCGGGTTGTTGCTTGAGCTCTGCTTGCAAATGTCGGCGTAAACCCAGCTCGCGTTTAGCACCCCACACACGCCCCGCTAAATGCTGGGTGAAAGCGGCGGGCGTGTCTTGCCCTAAAATCTCGCCTTCATGCAGCAAAATCACCTGATCGCAGTGTTCGGCTTCATCTAGGTAGGCGGTGGATAGCAGCACCGTCATGCCATCTTCCTGCACCAGTTGGTACACAATGGCCCAAAGTTCGCGCCGTGATACGGGGTCTACCCCCACCGTGGGCTCATCGAGCAGTAAGAGTTTCGGTGGGCGCACGAGGGTGCAGGCCAGCCCCAGTTTTTGCTTCATGCCGCCCGATAGCCGACCTGCGAGCCTGTCGGTAAATGCGCCCAAGCCCGTCATGGCAAGCAATCGTTGATAGCGGTTAGGGCGTTGATCAAACGGCACGCCTTGCAAATCGGCATAGAGCGTTAAATTTTCTTGAACGGTTAAATCTTCATACAAGCCAAAGTGTTGCGGCATGTAGCCAATGCTGGACTGCACTGTGAGCGGGTCTTTTTGAACATCCACCCCCAAAACTTCAAGGCTGCCCGCCTCGGCGGTGAGTAACCCGGCCATGAGCCGCATGAGGGTAGTTTTGCCCGCGCCATCAGGGCCAATTAACCCCATGACGGTGCCCGTCGGCACGCTAAATGACACATTGTTGACCGCCTGCGTGATGCGGGGGGCTTTGCCAAAGGATTTATGCAGCCCCCGAATAACGATGGCCTCGGTATCGTTTTTCACCCCATGTGCGCTCATCGGTACTCAGCGCTCAGGATTGGGCGGGGTGCACGGGTTTTCACCCCGCGCAATGGGCTTGGCGCTGCGGGCAATTTGCACGGTCACGGGCATGCCGAGGCGCAAATCGTGGTTAGGATTGCAGGCGTAAACGCGTGCCTGATAAACCAAATCGGTGCGCACGGTGGTGGTTTCAACCGTTTTGGGCGTGAACTCGGCGGTGGGCGAAACGTACCCCACCCAGCCTATGAAGGTTTTGCCCGGAAAACTATCACTGCTGATCGTGGCGGGCATGCCTTCTCGCACCCAGCCTAAATCAGGCTCGGAAAGGTACACGCGTGCCCAAATGGGATCGGTTAATGCCAAGGTGACAATGGGCTGCGCTGGCGAGGCCATATCCCCGGGCTCAACAATCCGATTGCGCACAATGCCCACCGAGGGCGCGTTCAGTGTGGTGTCATCCAGATTAATTTGGGCTGTTTGCACTTGAGCGCTGGCGGCATCCACGGCGGCTCGGGCTTGGTTTATATCTTCAACCCGTGCGCCGATAACCGCCAGTTTTAGAGTCGCTTCATCCGCTTTCATTCGGGCGCTGGCCGCATCTCGTGCGGCGTGTGCCGCATCTCGATCTTGGGCAGAGGCCATTTTTTGGGCGGCCAAATGAGCAATCCGGCGGTAGGTGGATTCTAAATTGGTTAAATCAGCTTGATCTGCCGCCACAACGGCACGCAGCCGCTCGATGTCTTCGGGGCGCGAGCCATGAATCAGCTTGTCCAGCACCGCTTGATTGGCCGCCAGTTGCGCTTTGGCAGCGGCCAGCGCCGCCGCATATCGCCGCGTATCTAGGGTGGCGATTACTTGACCTTGCACCACCGCATCGCCTACTTGCACCAAAATATGCTCAATTCGCGCGGCATCATTAAACGCGAGGTTGACTTGCCGCAAATCGATATTGCCATACAAAGTTAAATGGCGTGTCGTTGGGGGCTCAGCAGGCTTGTCCCAAAAAAACCATGCCATAGCTCCGCCAATCATCATCACCAGTAGCACAATTAGAATCCGCGCGCGTTTGGGCATAGCGTCTCCGCTGGGTTTGGGGTAATGCGGTATTGTGGCTGGTTAATACTTAGTCTGTATAGGGTTATTTTTGATTTAATCATCGGAGCGCGGTTCGGCTTTTCTGCTGTTAATGCACACAGGCTGTTAGAATGCCCAGCCTTAATTTTCCTCCGCTAGCGGATACCCATGCTATGACTGCTCTTGATTTTGCCGCCGAAACCCAACGGCGGCGCACCTTTGCGATTATTTCTCACCCCGATGCGGGCAAAACCACGATTACCGAAAAGCTGCTGTTATTCGGCGGTGCCATTCAAATGGCCGGTACGGTGAAGGGGCGCAAATCCACCCGCCATGCCACCTCCGACTGGATGGCGATGGAAAAGGAGCGCGGCATTTCGGTGACGAGTTCGGTGATGCAGTTCCCGTACAAAAATCGCATCATTAATTTGCTCGATACCCCCGGTCATGAAGATTTCTCTGAAGATACCTATCGCGTGCTGACGGCGGTGGATTCGGCCTTGATGGTGATCGATGTGGCCAAAGGCGTTGAGGCGCGCACCATTAAATTGATGGAAGTGTGCCGCCTGCGCGATACGCCGATTATTACCTTTATCAACAAGATGGATCGCGAGGGTAAAGAACCACTGGAATTGCTGGATGAAGTGGAATCGGTATTAAACATTCGTTGCGCGCCCATTGTGTGGCCAATTGGCATGGGCAAGCGGTTTAAGGGTGTTTATCACCTGTATGAAGACCGGGTGATTTTATACGGCCCTTCGCTGCCGACGCGGGCGCAATCGAAAACTGAAATTCAGGGCCTGCATAATCCGGATCTCGATGAGCTATTGGGCGATCAGGCCGATGAGCTGCGCATGGAAATTGAGCTGGTGCAAGGCGCGGCCGATCAGTTCGACCCTGCGGCGTATCTGCGGGGTGCGCAATCACCGGTGTATTTTGGTTCGGCTATGAACAATTTTGGCGTGCAAGAGTTGCTCGATGGCTTTGTTGAATCCGCGCCCGGTCCGCAACCGCGCCCCAGTACGGCACGGCAGGTGCTGCCTGTTGAGGAAAAATTCTCAGGCTTCGTGTTCAAAATTCAGGCGAATATGGATCCGCAACACCGCGATCGCATTGCGTTTTTCCGCGTATGTTCGGGTAAATTTACACGCGGCATGAAAGCCAAGCATGTGCGCTTGAACCGCGAGATTAAAATTCCCGATGCCTTAACGTTTATGTCGTCTGATCGGGAGCGACTGGAAGAAGCCTACCCGGGCGATATTATCGGCATTCACAACCACGGCACCATCCGCATTGGCGATACGTTTACCGAGGGCGAGCGCTTGGCCTTCACCGGCATCCCTAATTTTGCGCCCGATTTATTCCGCCGAGCCCGCCTGCGTGATCCGCTTAAATCCAAGCAATTGCTCAAAGGCTTGAGCCAGCTGTGCGAAGAGGGCGCGACTCAGCTTTATAAACCATTAATTAATAATGATTTAATTTTAGGCGCCGTCGGGGTTTTGCAGTTTGAAGTGGTTTCTGAACGGCTCAAAACCGAGTATTCGGTCGATTGCCAATTCGAGCAGGTGAATGTGACCACCGCGCGGTGGATTGAGTGCGATGATCCTAAGCGACTGGAAGAATTCAAAGCTAAAAACGAGCTGAATCTTGCCCTCGATCACGCGGGCGATTTGGTCTACGTGGCGCCCACGCGGGTTAATTTGCAAATGGCGCAAGAGCGCTGGAAGGATGTGCGGTTTTTATCCACCCGCGAGCATGGCGATTACACCAGCGCGGTGGAATAACCCCACGGGCTATTTGCCCTGCGGCGCTTCGGGCGGAATGCTGGCGGTGAGCTTGGCAAAATCTTTAGGGGCAATGTACTGGAATAAGTCGCGGCCATTTTTATTCACCGTAATGAGCACGCCTTTGATCGGGTATAACCAGTATTCATAGGGTTCTTTGGCATGCCGTATTGATTCGGGTTTGCCGAACCGGCGCTCAATCAGGCTTTCCGAATAATCCGCCGACGGTTTGTAGGTAATTGATTCAATTGGCAAGTTTTGGGCGGTGCGAATTTGCTCATCACTCATGGGGTATTTCCAGGCTCCGCTGGGGGTGGGGTCGGGCTTGGCGTGATCGGCACTGATCCAGCTTTGGAGTAATTTTTCGTCTACCTGCGCCACAATCGCCACATTAGCCGATAGCGCGCCCACATCGGTCGGGCCAAAATAAGCCTCTAGTGAGGTTTTTTTATCGGGATCAACGAAAATCGCCAAATCGGCTTTTTGGTTATAAAGCCGCTTGAACTCCAGCATCGAATCTTTACTCAAATGCACGCCGAATACCGCACTGGTGCCATCGGGGAGTAGCGTAATGTCCCACGGTAAAAACGGGTGATCGGGCGCTTTGCTTGAGCAGGCGGCGAGCGATGCGACAATAAAAAAGGCCAAACCGAACCGGCGCAGAACGCGCAGGGAAGGGCGAATGACGTGATGCAACATGTGCGTGACCCCAGAAACTGCATAAGAATGTGGCTGCAATGTAGCAGAAGCGGCGCAAAAGTGGGGTGTCTTCTCGCCGAGGTCGGTGTTGGCGCGGGCGCTGTGTCTTGGGTAAAGGGGTTCGTTTACAGTTGGGTTTTAGATATAGCCTGATTATAAATCATGGAGTTAATTATAATGACTAAAAATAAAGTGATCGCTTTAGTGTTATCGCTCGGGTTAACCAGCAGCCTGGCCGCAGCGCCCTTGATGGCCGCTGATAACCCGTTCCCGCTGCGTGCGCAGTACGAAACGGTGGGCGTAAAGCCCCTATCCACCGAGGAATTATTCGCTAATTTGGCGAACAGTACCGTGGTTGATGTGCGTTCAGCCTATGAATTTCAAACCTTGCATATTGAAGGAGCGCAATCGGTGCCGCTTTCTGATGCCGATTTTGATAAACAAATCCAGATGTTGAGTGAAAAGAGTCATAAAACTTTTGTGTTTTACTGCAACGGCACAACCTGCGATAAATCGTACAACGCGGCAGTGCGTGCGTTAAAAGCGGGGGTGAAGCCAGTGCGTGTTTTTGATGCGGGTATTTTGGCTTGGGCGCAAGCGCATCCGACAAAAACAGACTTAATGGGCAAGCCCATGGTTTCTTCGAGCCAATTAATCGAGAAGGCCAATTTTGAATCGCATCTGCTTACCCCGCGAGATTTTTATGAGCAGGTATTGGCCGATCCCAATGCGATTGTGCTCGATATTCGGGATGCCGCTCAGCGTGCGGGCGTTTCGCTCTTTCAAATGCGCGATGTTCATGTGCCGCTGGATAATACCCGTTTGGCCGATTGGGTAAAAAAAGCCAACGCCGAACACAAAGCGATTTACTTTATTGATGAAACGGGCCATCAAGTGCAATGGTTGCAATATTTTTTGCAAGCGGCGGGCACAAATCAGTATTGGTTTATGAAAGGTGGGGCGAAGGCATTTTTTGAAACGATGTAGGGGGATCGGTGCGCGTTCGGTTATTTAAATTGCAAATACCTAAAGTTTTTTATTTATTCCGCTAGGAGCCTGTCGGGCTTTAGGGTGATCGGCTGCTAGAATCCAAGGGTTCAACTTATTGCCGGAGATTTATTATGCCCTTGTC
>DZCK01000253.1 GCA_022730245.1 Halothiobacillus neapolitanus | reverse complement strand
GCGCCGTTCGCACCTTAATTGGTGAAAGCACGGATGTGGACTGGCAGGGCTATCGGGCTGATAAAGCCCATCCCCTGCGCCAAATTATTGGTTATAACGATGATTTGGGCGGCCTGAGTTTTCAGGGTGTTTGGCTGGCGCTGAATGGCGAACGCCTTTATCCAGCCCCCCTGCACCTGCTTAAGAAGAACGCGAAGATTTACCCTCTACAACTGGACAAAGCGCGTGTTTGGTGTGATTTGGGCAAACAGGTTCGCCTTCCTAAACTCCCTGATGACGCGCAGGCCAAGGGCAGCAAACCGCTGGAACATACTTGGTTAACCGAAGATGGCCTGGCACGGGTATTGGTGGGCGAAACACCGGGTGCGTGTCAAATCAAGCCTGCGCATGAATTGTTTGGCCGAGAATCGCGTCTGGGGATTGGCCGCGATAACACTAAGCGCAGTGTCATTGAAGGCTTGCTGTACCAAACTGAGCATATTCGTCCGCAGGAAGATTTAACGCTTGAAATCGACGCGGTCGGTTTGCCAGAAAACATGCCGCTTCAGGCCGTGGCTCGATTAGGGGGTGAAGGACGCAGCGCACGTTTGTGTGCCGCGCAAAAAACTCCGTCTCTTCCTGCCGGAAAGGTCGGTCGCCACATTGCTGTGTATTTACTGACCCCACTGCTTATGACGGAGGGCGCGTGCTTGGGCTTTACCCGTGAAGAACGCACCGAGCAAACCGTTTGGACCGGCAGCCTTAATGGGATTGAGTTGGAGCTGCACGGTGCCGTTACCGGCAAAGCCCTGCGGAGCGGCGGCTGGGATATGGCCAACAAATGCCCACGGCCCGTCACAAGTTTTATTCCGGCGGGCAGTGTGTTTTTCTGTAGCGTGCTGGGCGATACGCAAACTGCCTATAACGCCCTGCACAACCAGCAGATTGGCGAGCAAACAGAATATGGTTACGGTCACCTTGCCGTGGGGCACTGGGACAATCGCTAGTACCAAACGGCTAATCCAAAAATTCAAGCCATACCACCCATTTCAAATTCTTAAGGAACACAATATGCATCAGGCAAATACGATTCTCGGTTTACTCGCACAAA
>DZCK01000018.1 GCA_022730245.1 Halothiobacillus neapolitanus | reverse complement strand
TGTACCCAATATCGACAATCACTTTGCGCACGAGCTCATCCACATCCACCCACGCAGAGGTGGTGACTTCACCCGCCAACACAACAAATCCGGTTTTAACCAGCGTTTCGCAGGCCACGCGCGCCTGGGGATCTTTGCTCAGAATGGCATCTAAAATCGCATCGGAAATTTGATCGGCAATTTTATCGGGATGGCCTTCAGCCACCGATTCAGAGGTAAATAAGTGGGTATGCTCGCGGTGCGTGCTCATGAACAAAATCCTTAACGGGTGGATAATTCAAATTCGGCGCAGAGTTTAGCAGGCTTGTGCCGATTTTTCGGCTGATAAACTGGCCAAATCCCTGCGCGGGGCAGGGGTGATCGGTTTTTAATACCCGAACGTGCCTTCAAGTAATTTCTCATTGCCCGCATATTCCTGGTCGTTGGCAATGGTGAAGGCCCGCAATTGCGATGCTTTAAGCAGAGCCTTACCGGCGGGTGTTTCATCCAAACTAATGAGTGCGTTTTGCAAAGCTTTAGCGGTGGCGGGCGGTACATTTGGGCTAACGCTAACCGCCAAAAAAGGCAAGGGCTCTGTCGTGGTGACCGTGTTTAAGTTTGGGTATCCTGCCGCGATGGGGGTGGGAATGATCGCGGCATCCACTTGGCCATCAAGCACGGCATCTGCCGCATCACGGTTGGATTCTTTTGTGACCAAAATGGGCTGTTGCACGGGGTTGGGGAACAGTTGATATAACGTTAACGCACTCAAGGATGGGGAAGGCTGCACCGCAATTTTCTTATTAATCAATTCAGAGGGGTCGAGTACCGCGTTATTGGGGCCAGTTACCAATGATTGCGTGACCGTACCACTGAGTTTTGCGATGACATGCCAATGCTGCCGCTGCACGCGAAAATCGGTTGTCGGTGCCGCATCAAGCGCAATATCGAAGGCTGAGCCGGTGCGTGTGGCTTGCCAAAACGCCAAATAGTTAGGGAATGTTTCAATTTCAATCGGCGTGCCGGTGAGTTCGCTAATTTTCGCGACCAACGGGCTAAAAGATTTCTCAATTTCGGTCTGCGGCAAAAACGGCGGGATCGCAAGTTTCAATGGGGCAGCCTGCGCCGATGCACCGAATAAAACGCCGATTAAAAGCAAAATACGGCGCATAAACGAAGCCCAGTGGGTGCGGCTGTTGGGTTTGATGGGTTGGCATACTGGCGTCATAACAATTTCCTTGAGCTGAACTTTAAGTTTTTTACGGTATTCACCACGGCAATCCCCGATTGGGTGGCCGATGAAAAGCCTCGCCCTTGCGGCAGGTGGAGTGATGCGAGCCTTGGCATCAAAAGCGCAAAGCGGCGCATATCGAAGGGTTTTCAATGGGGTGTCATCAAAAAGTAAAACGCGCTATTTGTCCAATGCGGACAAGGCGGGGCTCCATAGGCGAAATTAATCACATGGCGCCCGCTATTGTCGCTAAGCCAAGCAAACAGCCGTGTAAACCGCTGGTCAATGCCAGCGTAGACCTACGCGCTTTATTTATGTGGGCGAGAAATACCGATAAACGCAGCATTAAAGGCATTCCCTTTAAAAAACTCATGATTCACTTGGTTGCCAACCGAGTCATTTGCGGTAACAATGCGAAAAGTTTTAGTTACCTATTTGCGCCCCCGTCATTTTTAATTTGGCGTGTTTATTTTGCATGGGGCGTGGTAATTCAGTTTGCATCCTTACCTTTGAACTTTAAGACTGGAGAGACTTATGTCTACGCGTAGAGAGCTGGCCAATGCGATTCGTGCCCTGAGCATGGACGCCGTCCAAAAAGCAAACTCAGGCCACCCGGGTGCGCCCATGGGCATGGCCGACATCGCCGAAGTGCTGTGGAACGGTTACCTTAAACACAACCCTAAAAATCCCCATTGGCCCAATCGTGATCGGTTTGTTTTATCAAACGGCCACGGCTCCATGCTCATCTACTCGTTGCTGCACCTCTCTGGTTATGAGCTGCCGATGGACGAACTGAAAAAATTCCGTCAATTGCATTCTAAAACGCCCGGTCACCCAGAATATGGCTACACGCCGGGCGTTGAAACGACCACCGGTCCCTTAGGCCAAGGCATCACCAACGCCGTAGGGTTTGCGTTAGCAGAAAAAATGCTGGCGGGTCAGTTTAATAAACCCGGCCACACGGTTGTCGATCATTACACCTATTGCTTTTTGGGCGATGGTTGCATGATGGAAGGCATTTCGCATGAAGCTTGCTCATTGGCGGGAACCTTAGGTTTAGGCAAGCTCGTTGCCTTCTATGATGACAATGGCATCTCAATCGACGGCCACGTAGAAGGGTGGTTCACCGATGATACCCCCGCTCGCTTTGAAGCCTATGGCTGGCATGTTGTTCGCAATGTAGATGGCCATGATAGTGATGCGTTAGACGCCGCTATTCGTGAAGCACGCTCTGTCAATGACAAGCCAACCCTTATTTGCGCTAAAACGGTGATTGGTTTTGGTGCGCCTAACTTGTGCGGCACCCACGATTGCCACGGCGCTGCCTTGGGTGAGGCAGAAGTTAAAGCCACGCGCGATAACTTAGGCTGGCACCACGAGCCCTTTGTGATTCCCGCTGAAGTTTATGCGGGTTGGGATGCAACCGAAGCGGGTATTAAAAACGAATCGGCTTGGAATGACGCGATGAACGCCTACGCCAAAGCTTATCCCATGGAAGCGGCTGAACTTAAACGCCGTTTGGCGGGTGATTTGCCTGCAGACTTCATCCCTAAAATGGATGCCTTTATTAGTGAAGTTGCCGCCAAGGGTGAAACGATTGCAACGCGTAAAGCCTCACAAAACAGCATTACCGCGCTGGCCGCTATTCTGCCGGAAATGGTGGGCGGTTCGGCCGATTTGGCGCCCTCAAACCTCACCACATGGAAAGGTTGCCGTGCCGTTACCGCAACGGAATCCGATGCGAACTACATCCATTACGGTGTGCGTGAGTTCGGTATGTCGGCCATTATGAACGGCATGGTGTTGCACGGTGGTTTTGTGCCATTTGCTGCCACCTTCCTTATGTTCTCTGAATATGCGCGCAATGCCCTGCGCATGTCGGCATTGATGAAAATCGGCACCATTTTCGTTTATACCCACGATTCAATCGGATTGGGTGAAGATGGCCCAACCCATCAACCGGTTGAGCAAATTGCCACCCTGCGCATGATTCCGCGCATGCAAACCTGGCGCCCCTGCGATGCGGTGGAATCGGCCGTGGCTTGGAAAGCGGCCGTATTGCGTCGTGACTCGCCAAGTACCTTGATTTTCTCTCGTCAGAATTTGGCGCATCAAGCACGCACGCCAGAACAAATCGCCAACATTGCCCGAGGTGGTTACATTCTGCGTGATTGCGCAGGCACCCCTGACCTCATCTTGATTGCCACCGGTTCTGAAGTTGCCCTTGCGATGGGTGCGGCGGATAAACTTGTGGGTAAAAACGTGCGGGTTGTTTCTATGCCCTGCACCGAGCTGTTTGATGCCCAAGATGCGGCCTATCGTGAAGCGGTTCTGCCGAACGCGGTGCGCGCCCGGGTTGCCGTTGAAGCGGGTGTCACCGGATTCTGGGGTAAATACGTGGGCTTGGATGGCAAAGTCGTGGGGATTGATACCTTCGGCGAGTCTGCCCCAGCGGGCGATCTGTTTAAAATGTTTGGTTTCACGGTGGATAATGTCGTTGCGACAGCTCAATCCATTCTGTGATGTACCGAAAGCCAACGCCTGATTTGAACGCAATCAACACCTGCGCGTTGGCATTGGTTTCGCGCCCCAAATACTTGGGCGCGAACCGATAATAAATTTCTAAAACCTTAAAAAAATAACAGGGGTCGATTATGACAATCAAAGTAGGGATCAACGGATTTGGCCGGATTGGCCGGATGGTGTTTCGTGCGGCTGCTCAAGATTTCCCAGAAATCGAAATTGTGGCGATCAACGATTTGCTAGAGGCCGATTACTTGGCCTACATGCTCAAATATGATTCAGTGCATGGCCGTTTTGATGGTGAAGTGTCGGTTGATGGCAGCTTCTTGGTCGTGAACGGTAAGCGCATTCGCTTAACGGCTGAACGTGATCCGGCGAACCTCAAGTGGGATGAAGCCGGTGTCGATATCGTGGTTGAATCAACCGGTTTCTTCTTAACCAAAGAAACCTGCCAAGCGCACATCAACGCCGGTGCGAAAAAAGTCATTCAATCGGCACCATCGAAGGATGATACGCCGATGTTTGTTTATGGCGTGAACCATGAGAAATATGCCGGTGAAACGATTGTTTCTGCCGCTTCTTGTACCACCAACTGCTTGGCACCGGTTGCCAAAGTGCTTAACGATGCGTTTGGCATTAAGCGCGGCCTGATGACCACCGTTCACGCGGCCACAGCCACCCAGAAAACGGTTGACGGCCCTTCCTCAAAAGATTGGCGGGGTGGTCGGGGTATTTTAGAGAACATCATCCCCTCATCAACGGGGGCTGCAAAAGCAGTTGGCGTGGTATTGCCTGAATTAAACGGCAAATTAACGGGTATGGCCTTCCGTGTACCCACGTCAGATGTTTCCGTGGTTGATTTAACCGTCGAGTTGAACAAAGAAACCACCTACGCCGAAATTTGCAAAACCATGAAGGCCGCCTCAGAAGGCGCACTTAAAGGCGTGTTGGGTTATACCGATGAAGCCGTGGTTTCTACCGATTTTCGGGGTATCTCGCAGCCTTCAATTTTTGATGCCAAAGCGGGTATTCAGCTGGATTCGACTTTTGTTAAAGTCGTCTCTTGGTATGACAATGAATATGGCTACACCTGCAATTTAATGCGCATGGTTAAGGTGATTGGCTAATAGCTTTGAGTGTTTGCGCGCGCCGTTAGTTGCTCGCGGTAAACACCGCCGTCTGATCGACAGGGATTAATTCTCTGTCGATATTAAAATTTTAAGTTGTTTGCTTTACGTCCGCGCAAATCAAACCATTTAACTTTGACACTTTAAATTTTGTAGGGGAGCTTTTTGCATGCCTAGTTTTTTACGTATGACCGATCTTGATTTGGCGGGCAAGCGGGTATTTATTCGAGCCGATTTGAATGTGCCTGTTAAAGACGGCAAAGTCACCTCGGATGCGCGTATTGCCGCCTCAATGGCAACCATTCAGTTTTGCGTGAATGCGGGCGCTAAAGTGATGGTAACCTCGCATCTGGGGCGCCCAGAAGAAGGGGTGTACTCCGAAGAAAACTCGTTGGCGCCCGTTGCCACCGACATGAGTTCAAAACTGGGCAAGCCCGTGCGCTTGGTTAAAGATTGGGTCGATGGCGGGTTTGATGTGGCGGCCGGCGAGGTAGTCTTACTGGAGAACGTTCGTTTTAACGTAGGCGAAAAGAAAAACCTAGACGCTACCGCACAAAAGTATGCCGCGCTTTGTGATGTGTTCGTTATGGATGCGTTTGGCACAGCGCATCGAGCCGAAGGTTCAACCCATGGCATCGCCAAGTTTGCCCCGATCGCGTGCGCGGGTATTTTGCTGGCCGGTGAGCTTGAAGCCTTGGATAAAGCTTTAGCGAACCCCGCGCGCCCCATGGTGGCTATTGTGGGTGGCTCAAAGGTTTCCACCAAGCTTACCGTGCTGGAAGCGTTGTCAGAAAAAGTGGATCAAATGGTGGTCGGTGGCGGCATTGCCAACACGTTTATTAAGGCGGTGGGGCATAACGTGGGTAAATCCCTGTGTGAGGATGATTTAGTGCCCACCGCGCAAGCCTTGATGAAAAAAATGACGGCACGGGGTGCCACAATCCCAGTTGCGGTGGATGTGGTCGTCGGCACAGATTTGCCCTTTTTGCCGGGTAATGAACATACCCCCGCAACCATTAAATCGGTTGATGATGTTCAAGATAACGAGATGATTTTTGATATTGGCCCCCAATCAGCTCAAGAGTTAGCCGACATCATCATGAGTGCGGGCACGGTAGTTTGGAATGGTCCGGTGGGCGTTTTTGAATACGATCAATTCGGCGCGGGCACAAAAACCATCGCTATGGCCATTGCTCGTACCAAAGCCTTTACGTTGGCCGGCGGGGGCGATACGATTGCGGCCATTCAAAAATATGATATCTACGATCAAGTCAGTTACATTTCCACCGCCGGTGGCGCCTTCCTTGAGTATCTTGAGGGAAAAACCTTGCCCGCAGTTGCCATTCTTGAACAACGCGCCGCATCTTAAAGGAAATTTATGCACGTTTTAAATCCTCCGGGTTATGTGACAACTTCTCGTCGCACCAAAATTGTCGCAACCCTTGGCCCTGCCAGTGATACGCCACAAATTATTTCAGATTTAGTGCGCGCGGGCGTGGATGTGGTTCGGCTCAACTTCTCGCATGGCAAAGCCGCCGATCATCAGCATCGCGCGGAACTGGTGCGCCAAGCCGCCAAAGAACAAGGTCGGTATGTTGCTATTTTAGGCGATTTACAAGGACCTAAAATTCGTATTGATCGATTCAAAAACGGCAAAGTGGAGTTAATCGAAGGTGCTGCCTTTGTGCTGGACGCCGAGCTGGATCGAGATAGCGGTGATGAAACGATGGTGGGTATTACCTACAAAGCGTTGGTGAGCGATTCCCGCAGTGGAGATGTGTTGCTGCTCGATGATGGGCGGATTGTGCTGCGCGTTGAGTCGGTTCAGAGCAGCAAAATTCACACCACGGTGGTGGTGGGGGGCGAGCTTTCGAATAACAAAGGGATTAACCGCCAAGGCGGCGGATTATCTGCGCCTGCGATTACTGAAAAAGACCGTGAAGATATTAAAACTGCCTCACTGATCGGGGTTGATTACATCGCGGTATCCTTCCCGCGCTCGGGCGAAGATATTCATGAAGCGCGGCGCTTGCTTCAGGCGGCGGGGTGCAGTGCGCACATCGTTGCTAAAATTGAGCGGGCAGAAGCGATTGAATGCATTAAAGACATTATTCAGGCATCAGATGCCATCATGATTGCCCGGGGCGATTTGGGTGTCGAAATTGGTGATGCCGAGCTTCCTGCCGTGCAAAAAGCCTTTATTCGCATGGCACGCGATATGAATCGCCCGGTTATTACGGCCACCCAGATGATGGAAACCATGATTACCAACCCGATTCCTACTCGGGCGGAGGTATTCGATGTGGCCAATGCGGTGCTGGATGGCACCGATGCCGTCATGTTGTCTGGCGAGACGGCGGCGGGTAAACATCCGGTGCGTGTGGTTGAAACCATGGCGCGCATTTGCCAGCGAGCCGAGTATCAAATTGAAGCCAAGCGCACCCAGCCCCCCTTGGATATCCCATTTGAGCGAATCGATCAGGCAATTGCTTATTCTGCGATTTATACCGCTAACCACTTAGATGTGGCCGCCATTGTGGCCTTAACGGAATCGGGTGCCACGCCGTTGTGGATGTCGCGCGTATCAACCGATATTCCCATTTATGCCTTCACCCGTAATGAAGTGGCAGCACGGCGCGTGGCGCTTTATCGCGGTGTTCAAGCGGTGCATTTCCCGTATGAGTCCACCGACCATGCCGAAGTTAACCGCATGGTGCTTGAAACTTTAACGAAG
Source organism: Halothiobacillus neapolitanus (assembly GCA_022730245.1). Taxonomy (GTDB): domain Bacteria; phylum Pseudomonadota; class Gammaproteobacteria; order Halothiobacillales; family Halothiobacillaceae; genus Halothiobacillus; species Halothiobacillus neapolitanus_A. The sequence continues at coordinate 14,135 of DZCK01000018.1, read as the reverse complement.
ATGGAACGCTTGGATGATGGCGATATTGTCATTATTACGAAAGGCGATTTAATGGGTGAAATGGGCGGCACCAACGCGATGAAAATTGTGCGTGTTGGGCAAATTATTAACCCCGATTAATTGAATTCGCTGCGATGGTGTGGCGCTTTTAATGGGCGGGGCTTGGTTTTTTTTGACTGATTTTTGGCTTATTTTTAACTTTACCGGAGAGACACAATGGCGCTTATTTCCTTACGTCAATTATTAGATCATGCGGCAGAACATGCCTATGGCATGCCCGCGTTCAATGTGAACAACATGGAACAAATTCACGCAATTATGCAAGCGGCTGATGCGGTGAATAGCCCGGTTATTTTGCAAGGTTCTGCGGGCGCGCGCTCATATGCTGGCGAGCCTTTCCTGCGCCATCTTGTTTTGGCTGCGGTTGAAATGTACCCCCACATTCCGGTGGTTATGCACCAAGATCACGGTGCTGATCCGGGCGTATGCTTCCGTGCCATTCAATCGGGTTTTAGCTCGGTGATGATGGATGGCTCACTCATGCCCGACATGAAAACCCCCTCATCATTTGAATACAACGTTGAAGTAACCCGCAAAGTGGCCGAAATGTCGCATTTTGTCGGTGTATCGGTTGAAGGTGAGTTAGGCTGCTTGGGTTCACTTGAAACCGGCAAAATGGGCGAAGAAGACGGCCACGGTGCTGATGGCGAGCTCGATCACTCCATGCTGTTGACTGATCCTGAAGAAGCCGCTGAATTTGTTAAACGTACCGATGTAGATGCTTTGGCTATTGCCATCGGCACCTCACATGGCGCATACAAGTTTACCCAAAAGCCCACAGGCAAAGTGTTGCGTATTGATCGCGTGAAAGAAATTCACGCGCGCATCCCCAATACGCATTTGGTTATGCACGGTTCATCATCAGTGCCTGAAGATTGGTTAGAAATCATCAACAACTATGGCGGCGACATGGGCCAAACGTACGGCGTGCCGGTTGAAGAAATTGTTGAAGGCATCAAGTTTGGTGTGCGTAAAGTCAACATTGATACCGATTTGCGTATGGCATCAACCGGCGCTATTCGCAAGCACCTGCACGATAACCCGGCTAACTTTGATCCGCGTAAATTCTTCAAAGAAGCAACCACAGCGATGAAAGGCATTTGCCAAGCGCGTTTTGAAGCCTTCGGTGCGGCCGGTAAAGCCTCATTAATTAAGCCGATTAACCTAGATGACATGCACAAGCGTTATGCATCAGGCAGCTTAAAGCAGCAAATTAAATAATATTTAATTCTGCACTCACTACAAACCCGCGTTAATCGCGGGTTTTTTATTATCAACCGGCTGGATTTGTGACTGTGTGTTTTAATTTAAACACGGCATCCTCCTTGCTGGATAAGGATCAGACCGCTCAACTTTAATGCGGCGAATAAGCCTGCAGGCATGTTTAGTTTTTGAGATTTAGCGTATTCTCAGCGAACAAATGAATAAAATTAAAAGCTCGATAGTAAGCCCTCAATGTTTTATGAGTCCGTGGCGCTGTGATACTAAGTAAGTTCAAGTCTGCTAAAAGCTTAAATTGGCGCCATAAATTGCCATTGGCAGGCTTGCTGGGGTTGTTTTTGGCTACGGCCTTGCTGCTGGTGTTTATTGCCTGGCTTGTGGTGCCAAATCAGGCGGTTTGGCTGTTGCTGTTTTCATTGTTGGTACTGGGCTTTGGCGCAGGTTGGGCTTATGGCTTGGCGTGGGCATCGCCTCGGCAATTAGAACAGCCCGCGTTGCTTGAAGTGGATTTTAATCCTTTGATGATGGCCAATCCGGCCGTGATTTACCGCATCGATTTGCGGTCGAATGTGAATGACCGGCTCGACTATATCAGCCCAAACTTGCATTCAGTTTTGGGGTACGCACCGGCTGAACTGGGCGATATTCAAGGTTGGTGGCGTCAACATATCCATCCCGATGATGTCGCGCGGGCAGCAATCGATGGTGATTTTTCCCATTGGGATCAGCAGGAAAAGCGCCGGCAATATCGTTTATTGCAAAGCAATGGCCATTTTAAGTGGGTGTGCGATACCACGCGGCTGGTGCGCGCTATCGCCGGCACGCCGCATTTTTTAATGGGTGCTTTGCTTGATATTGATGCGCAGATGCATTTGCAGTTGCGGCTTGAAGAAGAGCAAACACGCTACCGTTTAATCGCCGAGCATGCCGAGGATATTATCGGGCTTCATACGCCTGAATTAAGGTCGCAGTGGCTGAGTGGCTCAACCCGATCAATTTTGGGTTACAAGCCCGAGCAGCTTTTAAGCATGGATCTTCGGAAATTAATTCACCCCGATGATTGGCCTATATTTAGGGCGAAGCCATGGCGTGCCTTTGCCACCCAAGAGACACCGCAAACCTGGGTGTACCGCATTAGCACCGCTTTGGGTGCTTGGCGATGGTTTGAAACTCGTGCCACGCCGATTTTTGATGAGGCAGGGCAGTTCTCGGCCATCCAAACCGTATCGCGGGACATCAATCAACGGGTGTTAATGGCGCACAAATTGGCAGAAAGTGAGCAAATGTACCGCTCAATTTTTGATCATGTGGATGCGGTGGTATTTACAATCGGGGTTGAGCCCGATGGCGAGTTTATGTTTTTGGCAAGTAATGACGCCCATACGCGATTAACAGGCTTGCGCCCCGATCAGTTTGTGCGCCACCGCCCGCATGAAATTTTACCCCCTGATTTAGCCGATTGGGTGGTGACCAATTATCGCAATTGCGTGGCACGGCGCGAGCCAATTCGGTATGTGCAACGTGTGCTTGGTTTGGAAGGCAACCCATTTTTAAACATTGTGCTCACCCCGATTTTTGATGAAGAGGGCGCTGTTACGATGATTATTGGGTTGGGTGTTGATCAAACCGAGCAGCAAAAACTCTTTCTGGAATTAAAGCAAACGGCCGCTCAATTGCAGCATGTGAAAGATATTGCCCAATTAGGGAGTTTTGAGCTGGATATTTCCACCAAGATGTGCGCGCCTTCTGTTTTATTGATGCGTTGGTTTGGTGGTGCGCACGATAACGTTTGTGCCATGCCCACCCCGCGCCAAGACGAGTGGCTTTCCTTTGCTGAGCCATTACCGAATGTGATGCTCCCCGTTGCTTTTTTGCCCCTAATGGGGCTGCTGTCTTATGTCTCGGTTATCGACCAGCAGCGGCTGGCGTTGATGCTGAATCGGTTGTGGGACAAGGAATCGCCCCGTTTGCATGCCACCGTGCTGATGCGCCGATCGGATGGTCTGGAGCGCAGTATTATTTGGGATGTGCAATTGGTATGGGGCGATGCCGGTGTACCCGTGGTGCTTGAGGGCACGTTGCAAGATGTGACCGATCGGGTGACGGCAGAGCAGGCTATAGCGCGTACCAATCGTCGTGATGCCGCTGTGTTGCATACGGTGGGTGAGGGCATTTTCGGCGTGGATGCGATGGGTAAAATGAGCTTTGCCAACCCCGCCGCCCGTCGATTATTGGGTTTTGGCACCCAGCAACTCACCGGTTTAGATGTGGCGGCGTTGGTATATGGCGAATATCCCCCCGCATCCGGTTTTTTGGCTGCGCTCGGGGATGGCATCCCCCGGACAGGGCTGCAAGAACGCTTTTGGCGGCGCGGTGAAGGTTTGTTTCCCGTGCATTTATCGGTGGCCGTATTGCCTGATGATTTTGATGCCAAGCGCAATGGATTAGTGGTTGTTTTTTCTGACATCAGCGATATAAAACGGCATGAGCGCCTGTTAGAAATGATGGCTATAACAGATGAGTTAACGGGTTTGCCTAATCGGCGGCATTTTTTGCAGCGGCTTGAAGAGGAGTTTGATCGCGCCCGCCGATATAACCTACCCACCAGTGTGTTAATGCTTGATCTTGATTTCTTTAAACAGATTAACGATAAATATGGCCATGCAGCGGGCGATGAGTTGCTACGACAATTTGCCCTAACGCTGCAGTCGCTCTTACGGCGGCAAGATATATCCGGCCGGCTCGGCGGTGAGGAATTTGCCGTTTTAATGCCGAATACCCCGTGTTTACACGCGTTTGAAATTGCCGAGCGTTTGCGTTCGGCTATTGCCCACATCGCGGTGGCATGGGAAGGCGCGCTAATCCAATGCACGGTGAGTATTGGCGTGGGGAATTTGCTGGATGGTGCGAGTTCTGCCAGTGACGGTTTGTCGCGGGCGGATAAAGCCTTGTATTTCGCCAAAGAGCAGGGGCGAAATCAGGTAAGTGGTTGCACAAATTTAGCGAGCGATGGCATTTAATGGCAGGCGAACTAATAAGCCTTTTAGGTTCAAACTGCTCTTTTGGGTTTTTTATTGACGGTGTGTGCGGCTATAAAGACTGCGCTTTTAGCACGCTGCCCGGCTGTTTTTTGGCCTGAGACTTAATGCCGCTAATTTGCTCGGTGAGTGTTTGGCTGTGAATGGCGTGGTGTGCCGGGCGCGTTAATGCGGCCAGCGTGAGGCTGCAAAAAGGAAACTGTTTTGGCTGGCCTTCCCGATCGGTGGTTTCGATAAAGCCGCGCGCTTGATCTACTTCATCGTATAAATTGGGGATTTGCTGATCGAACGCTTGGATAATTTGCGCGCATTGCGTGGCCCAATCGGGCGATTGAAATAAAATCACAAAATCATCGCCGCCCACATGGCCTAAAAAATCATGGGCGGGGTGAATATGCTCGTTCAAAACTTGCGTTAATAAGCGGAGCACCCGATCGCCACGTTGGTAGCCGTAATAATCATTAATCGCCTTGAAATAATCGAGATCGGCATAGACCAAGGTAAAGGCGGTGCCTTGCTCAAGCAGGTTTTCCAAGGTTTCGTTGATGGGTACATTGCCCGGCAAGCCACTCAATGGGTTAAGGTGTTGCGCTTGGCGCACTTGTTCTGTGGTGTATAAGCGTAATAAATCAATTAGTTGGCCGATGCCTGCGTAGGCTCGTTGCCGGGTGATGATAAAGACATCATGAAAATTGCGGTGATCGCGCTCGCTTAATCGGCGGCTTAATAGCGTGAGCGATTCAGATTCATCCACAATGACCGGATGCTGATCCATCAGCCGGCTAATGGAGCGGCGCTCATTTAAGGGGCGGCCATAGGGGCTGGCATATAGGTTCATTAAATCGTGCCGCCAGGCAATGCCTACCGGCAGGCTGCCATCTAAAACAGGTAATGCGCGCAGTTCAGAATCGGCCAGAAACATGTCCATAACCGCATCAAGGCGCTCGGTTATTTGTATGCTGGGCGCGGGTTGAATGAGCTTTTTAATCAGATATTGCTGGGTTTTAGGGTGGCTCGCATTGTGACCCAGCTCAGATAAAATCTCATCAGATACGGCTCGCAGAGGGCTCGTGCTTGGTTGGCCGAACAGATACCCTTGAAGAAAATCGACACCGAGCTCAACAAGTACCCTTGCCTCTGAGGCAAGCTCGACCCCTTCGGCCACCACGAGGGCACCCGATTCTTTGGCAAGCTGAACGACTGAGCGAACAAATCGATATTTTTTTGGGTGTTGGTCAATGCCGCTTAGCATCGCGCGATCGATTTTTACCATATCGGGCTGGCGATCCAGCCAATGCAGCAAGCCGTTATAACCGGCTGCGAAATCATCTAAGGCCAAGGTTACCCCGCGTAGGCGTAATTGATCTAAATTGCGCTGCAAAATTTGTGGATGTTCGGTGAGATGCTGTTCGGTTAATTCAATAACAAACCGTTGATAGGGTAGGGCATGATTGCGCAAGGCATCCAGCAAAGCCTCCACGCGAAACTCGGTATGGCCCAAGGCCTCGGGGGATAAATTAACAAATAGCCGACCCTTGAGCTTGTGCGCGGTGAATTGGGTAATGGCCTTAATTGCTAAGTGCAGCTCAAGCCGCAGCCGACGATTGGCCGCTGAGGCGATAATGAGTAATTCACCAATATGGGCAAAACCGGCAGTTTTCGGCAGGCGGGCTAAGGCTTCGTAGCCATGTATTTCGTGGTTCATTGCATCAATAAACGGCTGAAATGCGATCGCAATGGACTGGCTGGCCATTAAGTAATCAATCCGCTGGGCGGCACCTAAGGCGCCAATTTGTGCCTCTAAAAAAGAAACCGGGGCAGGCACGTTCGGCATGGGTAGTGCGCTGTTTAGGGGTGTGGGTGTGCGATGGGTAGATAAAAATTGGGGAATAAAATCAACGGATTGAGGTAACTTCGCCATGATGCTGCAATCTCCGAAGCGGGGTTGTACCCAAGGTGTGCCCGTGGCATACGGCGGCGCGAAAAGCATCGCCTGTCTCATAATGAGAAGGGGGTGATCATGGCAGGCGTGCGTGACAATTCGGTGAATAAGCTGACGGGCTTATTTGTGAGAATTTTTCTTATAAAATTGTTTATCCCCAAAGCAATAGGGATAATGGCGAACTTAAAAATCGTAACGGATATCACTCATGCAAGACGATACGCTTGTCGCGGCCGTTGATCTTGGCTCGAATAGTTTTCATATGTTGATTGCTCGGGTTCATGGCGGCCAAATCCAAATCATTGATCGTATGAAAGAAATGGTGCGGCTTGCCGGCGGGTTGCAGCCCGATGGTAAATTAGCCGAAGATGCCATGGAGCGTGGGCTGGCCTGCCTGACCCGTTTTGGTCAGCGCTTGGCGGGTATGCCTCGGGGTAGTGTGCGCATTGTGGGCACCAATACCCTGCGCGCGGCTAAAAATGGCATGCAATTTATTAAACGGGGCGAAAAGGCGATCGGCCATCCTATTGAGATTGTGGCGGGGCGCGAGGAAGCGCGGTTGGTTTTTTTGGGTGTGGCGCAGAGTGAAGTGCCGATTGAGGGCACGCGTTTGGTCGTGGATATTGGTGGTGGCTCCACCGAGCTCATTTTGGGTAAAAACATTAGCCCATTCAAAATGGAAAGTGTGCCGATTGGCTGCGTGGCGCTGATGCGGGATTTTTTTGCCGATGGCATTTTCGATGCCACGCGCATGGAGCATGCCAAGGTTCGGGCCGAGTTGGAGCTTAGCCCCTATAAAGCGGCCTATCTTAAAACGGGCTGGGTGCAAGCGCAGGGCAGCTCGGGTACGGCGCGCTCATTGGCGAACGTGGCCAAGGCCAATGGCTGGGGTGATGGCACGATTACCTTGCTTGGTTTGGCAAAAATCCATGAAGCGGTGCTCAAAGCCGGATCGGTTGAAAAGCTCAAACTTCATGGTTTATCGGATGATCGAAAACCGGTGTTTGTGGGCGGTTTAATTGCGATGCAGGCGGTGTTTGCCGCACTTAAAATCGATCGAATGTTGGTGAGTGATGGCGCGCTGCGCGAAGGGCTGGTGTATGACTGGCTTGATCGCAGCGATCACGACGATATTCGTAAAGCGACAGTGCAGCGCTTGCAGCGTTTGTTTACGGTCGATATTCGTCATGCCGAGCGTATTGCCAAAACCTCATCGGTGTTGTTGGCACAAGTGGCATCCGATTGGGGGTTAGCTTGCCAGCCTGATGCCATTGATGCCCCGCGCTATGCCGAATGGCTAGAAATTGCCGCCCGTCTGCACGAAATTGGCTTAGCGGTGAGTCATTCTGGTTTTCATCATCATGGTGCGTACATCATTAATTATGCCGATATGCCCGGCTTAACCCGGGCCGCGCAAACCATTATTGCAAGCCTTGTGCATACCCATCGGCGCAAATTCAAACCGCAACGGTTTGAATTGATTGACGAGCGTTTACAGCAGCACGTTATCAAGTTGGCCGTGGTTTTGCGATTGGCTGTATTGCTGCATCGAGATCGCTCGCCCCGAGCCAAAAGCCCGAAACTCAGCTTAAAAGCCGCAGATAATGCCCTGCATTTAAGTTTTGGTAAGGGCTGGCTGGCTGCGCGTCCGCTCACCGTGGTGGATTTAGAGCTTGAGCGCGATTATTTGTCGATGGCATCCATCGACTTAAGTTTTTCTTAAGCCCGCCTGTGACCCCGTTCGAAAAAAAATCCCCGCCCCGCATTATTCGGCGTGCGGCGCCGGTTATCCCCGTCGAGATGGCCTCGTTTAATCCCAATCTTGCGGCCATTTTAGTTAACCGAGGCATCACCACGCCGCAGCAATTAGATGCGAGCCTTAACTATTTGCTGCCAACCGACCAATTACCCGGTATTGGCGCGGCGGCAGTCTTAATTGCACAAGCCATACAAGCGCAAGCCCACCTTTTAATTGTGGGCGATTTTGATGCCGATGGCGCTACCGCCACGGCCTTGTGTGTGCGGGGTTTGCGGGCGATGGGTGCGCAGCATGTGGCCTACACCCTGCCCGATCGGGCGCGGCATGGCTATGGCTTATCGCCCGCTGTGCTGCGTGATTGGCTGGCCGAGGCGGAAGCGCCGCCCAATTTAGTCATAACAGTCGATAACGGCATGAGTGCATTTGCCGGCGTTGCCGCCGCCCACGCGATGGGTGCAGAGGTTGTGATTACCGATCATCATCTGCCGGGCGAGCATTTGCCGCCCGCCTCTGCGATTGTTAACCCCAATTTAACCGGTTCATTATTTGCCTCCAAAGCCTTGGCTGGGGTGGGTGTGGCGTTTTATGTGCTGGCTATGGTGCGTGAACAGCTCACAACGTTGGGTTGGTTTACCCCTTCGCGGCCAAGGCCGAATTTGGCGCAATGGTTGGATTTAGTGGCGGTGGGCACGGTGGCCGATGTGGTCGCGCTCGATGACAATAACCGCCGCTTGGTCGCGCAAGGGTTAAGCCGCATTCGCGCGTTGCAGAGTGTGCCGGGTATTTCTGCCTTATTTGCGGTGGCCGGCAAAGACCCGCGCCATGCCACAAGCCAAGATTTAGGCTTTGTGGTGGGGCCGCGCTTAAATGCCGCCGGTCGGCTTTTGGATATGCGCATTGGGGTCGCCTGCTTGCTGGCCGATGATCCGAGCGAAGCGCGGCGTTTGGCCAATATGCTGAACGACATCAATCAAGAGCGACGCGCCATTGAGCAAGAGATGATCTATAGCCTGCAAAAAAACGGGCAATCACTGGGCTTAAATGAACTGAATATCCCACGCCCAGCGCAGCCGGCAGATTGGGTGATTTTTGATGAAACCTTTCATCAAGGGGTCATTGGCATTGTCGCAGGGCGCTTAAAAGAGCGTTGGCAGCGGCCCGTGTTTGTATTCGCCCCTGAAGAGGCATCGGCAGGCACACCGCCCAATGCGCGGCTTAAAGCCTCTGGGCGTTCTATTGCGGGGGTCCATTTGCGCGATGTGTTGGTGGCCATGGCCACGCGCGCGCCCGATTTAATGCTCAGCTTTGGCGGCCATGCGATGGCGGCAGGCTTAAGCCTTGAGTACCGCAACTTGCCAAAGTTTCGGGCATTGTTCGCGCAAGAAATGGCCAAACACGAAAGTCAGTTGCCTGAGCAGGCGGTTATTTGGTCGGATGGGGCGTTAAGTGCCAACGAGTTGACGCTCGATTTCACCCAAACCCTGCACACCTGCACCCCATGGGGCACCGATTGCCCTGAGCCCCTATTCGATAACGCGTTTGAGGTGATAGAGCGCACGCCCCTTAAAGACGGCCTGCATTGGCGGCTGATGCTGCGCCCGCTAACGGCCACCAAGGATGACCCGGCCAGGCTTACAGGACGCATAGAGCCCATCCCCGCGATTTGGTTTGGCATTGGCGATCAACTACCGCTTGGCCGCTTTTGGCATTTGGCGTATCGCCTGAGCCTTAATTACTTTCGTGGGCAAACAACGCTGCAATTAATGGTGGCAAGCGGCACGGCGTTATCTGCTGTTGTGGCGAACTAAACACACGCCGCCGCTGAGTGTTCTGCAAAAGTTTAGCCGTTGGTATAAAGCCAATCGAGAATCGCATCTTGCACGCGGGAACCTCCGCCGTTTTGCACATTCGGTTCGTTTTGCAAAATAACGACCACATAGCGGCGGCCTGATTCGGTGAGGATGTACCCCGCGCCCGCTCGCACATCGCGCAGGGTGCCGGTTTTAAGGTGAATCATGCCGCGTGCGGCTTCACCTTTCATGCGTTTGCGCATCGTGCCATCGATGCCGGCGATGGGGAGGGATGCCATCAGCTCCGGCATGGTGGGGCTATCCCAAGCGTAGCGCAGCAGTTGCCCCATTTCGCGCGGGCTGATGCGATCTTTGCGCGAAAGCCCCGAGCCGTTTTCAATATCAAAGCCCGGCCAGTTAAACCCTTGGCGTTTAAGCCAGCCATTGATGGCCATTTTGGATTTAAGCAGGGTGCCCGGCGCGCCTTCAAGCTCCGCCCCAATGGTTAGAAATATCTGCCGCGCCATGAGGTTATTGGACCATTTATTTTGCAGATACAAATATTGGGTCAAATTTTCGGAATTGTGCTGCACGAGATACACCGCGCTTTTCGGCACAAGGCCCTCGCTCCAACTGCCATCAATTTTGCCGCCTTGCTGCGCAAACAGGTGCGCAAAGGCCGAATAAAAGGCATCGTTGGCGTTACCGGCCACTAAATAATATTGATCCGGTTGGCATTCGGTGCTGATGGTGCCCGTAATATTTAAAGTGGGTGTGTTGCTGTCGGCGTTGAGCACCGCAATGGCGGGCTGATTGTTTTTGCCGCTGCAATTGCCTTTGTTCAGCTTGATGTCGTTGTTGACGGTGAGGTTTTGATTCGGTGGCCAAGCTTTGACAATAGGGCCTTTGCCGGCTTGATCCGGCGGGGCGATTAAAACACGCGTGGCACGGTTATCCAGCAGCAGGGCTTGCGGCAAGGCGTTGTACACCCGCTCAGGGTGGCCATCAAACTCGCTGGGGTCGGCCGGCCCCGGATCAAAATAGCTGTTATCTAAAACCAGCTTGCCGGTAATTTGTTTGATGCCTAAATCATGAATTTGCCGGACTAAATCCCACAAATCTTCACTGCGAAACCACGGGTCGCCCGAGCCTTTAATATACAGATTGCCGTGAATCACCCCGTTAACCGGCAGCGCATCGGCATACACCTGAGTGGGCCACTGGTAGTTGGAACCGAGTACATCGAGCGCCACAACGGAGGTGACAAGCTTCATCACCGAAGCGGGGTTAAATACCTCATCGGGTAGATGAGTGAGAAGGGGTTTATTGCTATCAACGGCCTGCACCCAAATGCCAAGATCATCAATATTGAGTTTTTGTTTTTTGAGCGTTTCCAGCACGCTGGCGGGAATGGCGGCCTCTGCTGCATACAGCGCGGGCGCCGTAAACGTAAGAGAACAAGCCATCGCACATCCTAAAACAAGACGCGACAATGGATGGAAAATTCGGGGCATACAAGGTGCTCAGTAAAACGAAGGAGGGGATAGAACTCGCTTAGCCCGCGTGAAATTGGCAGAGATAAGCGGTATCCACCGTGCAGCGCATGTGTAGTTTGCTGTTGGCGGGTGCTTCAAAACCCGTGCCAGCGGGTGCGGTGAACTCGGGCGCATCATTAATGGATACAAACATTTCACCGGCGACAACGGTCATCGTTTCAGGCGCTTTGAGGTTAAATACATGCGTGCCGGGCAGCATCACGCCCACCGTGGCACCGGCCTCGCCATGGTTAAAGCGCAGCGATTGCACGGTATCGTTAAAAAAGCGGTTATGCGTAATCGACATAAGTAACTCCAGAAATGGCTTGAACAACAGGGTTAAAGTGGCTGAAAAATATCGGATCATTCTAGCCAAAAGTCGCAATAAACCTAGGACAATTTTGTAACATCGTTGTCTTAGAATGCGTGAATTTGGGGTGCTTTGCGCTACACTACGCGCCTTCAAATTTTTGTTTTATGTGTCGCTCCCATGCTTGAAATTAATCCGATTATGTTCCGAATCAAAGATTTAACCGCCCGAGCGGCTTCGCTTCGGGGGTATCTTTGACTTTGATGTTAAAAAAGAGCGTTTAGAAGAGGTTGATCGTGAGCTGGAAGTGCCCGATGTGTGGAATGATCCGGCTCGGGCGCAGGCGCTAGGCAAGGAGCGCGCCGCGCTTGAACGCGTGGTGCATACCTTAAGCGACATGGCGCAAGGCTTGAACGATAACGCCGATTTGCTCGATATGGCCGCCTGCGATGACGATCAAGCATCGGTTGATGTCATTGAAAAAGAAGTAGCCGAATTTGAACAGCAAATCGCTGATTTAGAATTCCGCCGCATGTTTTCCGGTGAAATGGATGAATCGAACGCGTATCTGGATATTCAATCCGGCGCGGGCGGCACCGAATCGCAAGATTGGGCGAGCATTTTGCTGCGCATGTATTTGCGCTGGGGCGATCGGCGCGGTTTTAAAACCGAAGTGGTGGAAATGTCCGATGGCGAGGTGGCGGGCATTAAATCGGCCACGATTCGTTTTGAAGGCGAATACGCGTTTGGCTGGCTGCGCACCGAAATCGGCGTGCATCGGCTGGTGCGCAAATCGCCGTTTGATTCCGACAACCGCCGCCATACCTCGTTTGCCTCGGTATTCGTTTCGCCCGAAATCGACGACAACATCGAAATTGAAGTAAACCCCGCCGATTTGCGGGTAGATGTGTACCGTGCCTCGGGCGCGGGCGGCCAGCACGTTAACCGCACCGAATCGGCCGTGCGCTTTACGCATTTGCCCACAGGCACGGTGGTGGCTTGCCAAGCGGAACGCTCGCAAATTCAAAATCGTGAACGCGCCATGAAAATGCTCAAAGCCAAGTTATATGAGCTGGAAGTGCAAAAACGCAACGCGGTGAGCCAAGCGCTGGAAGACACCAAATCGGATGTATCCTGGGGCAACCAAATTCGCTCGTACGTGCTCGATCAATCGCGCATTAAAGATTTACGCACCAATTATGAAACCGGCAACACCCAAGCGGTGCTGGATGGCGATTTGGACCCGTTTATCGAGGCGAGCTTAAAAAGCGGCCTATGATGCTGAGTTGCCGCCTTTCGTGCGGCACCCGACCCTTTATATTTACCGGAATTTAACTTATGTCCGCACACGAAAATTTGCCCGCAATTTCTCAAGAAGCCCCCGTTGATGAGAACAAACTCATTGCCGAGCGCCGCGAGAAGCTCAAAAAAATCCGCGAAAACGGCAACGCGTTCCCCAATGATTTTCGCCGTGATGCCAGCGCGGGCGTATTGCAAGCCGATTACAGCGAAAAGCCGAGCGAATACTTTGATGAACACCCATTGCGCGTGGTGGTGGCCGGTCGGGTGATGGCTAAACGCTTGATGGGCAAGGCAAGTTTTTTATCAATTTTGGATGACACGGGGCGCATTCAGCTCTATGTAGCGCGCGATGCGATTGGCGAAGCGGTGTATGAGGATTTCAAAACCTGGGATTTAGGCGATATTGTGGGCGGTGAAGGCCGGTTGTTTAAAACCCAAAAGGGCGAACTCTCGGTAAAAATTGATGCCCTGCGCCTGCTCACCAAAGCCCTGCGCCCCCTGCCGGATAAATTTCACGGCATGATTGACACCGAGCAGCGGTACCGTCAGCGCTATGTCGATTTAATTATGAATGAGCCGGTGCGCGAAACCTTCCGTAAACGCACGCAAATCATCCAATTTATTCGTAATTACTTGAATAATAAAAACTTCCTTGAAGTCGAAACGCCGATGATGCACGTAATTCCGGGCGGCGCATCGGCCAAGCCGTTCACCACATTTCATAACGCGCTCGATATGGATTTATACCTGCGCATCGCGCCGGAGCTTTATCTGAAGCGGTTGGTGGTCGGTGGTTTCGAGCGGGTGTATGAAATTAACCGCAATTTCCGTAACGAAGGGCTATCCACACGGCATAACCCCGAATTCACCATGATCGAGTTTTATCAGGCCTATGCCGATTACATTGATTTAATGGATATGACCGAAGACCTGCTGCGCCAATTGGCCGCCCATGTGTGGGGCTCCACCACCATTACCTATCAAGGCACCGAGTTCGATTTAGCCCAACCATTCGCACGGTTATCGGTGGTGGATGCAATTTTGGCGCACAACCCCAGCCTCACGCGGGATGATTTGAACGACCAAACCCACGCACGCGCCATCGCTGAAGGCCTGGGTATTGCTATCAAAGATAGTTATGGTTTAGGCAAAATTCAGATCATGATTTTTGAAGAAAC
>DZCK01000017.1 GCA_022730245.1 Halothiobacillus neapolitanus | reverse complement strand
CTGCCGCCTCTAGCGCCTGCAATAAGGTATCGAACTGCGCATCAATCGGTGCCGGATTAATAACCGGCATCTCAGAGGGAGCCGTTGGGGCGCGCGTGGTTTCAACGGCAACGGAATGAACCCGTGGCGCGTCGTGGGGCGACGGCGCAACGGGCGTTGGCTTTTCTGTTAACACCGCTTTTTCAAGCACGGGCGCGGTTTTTTGAGAATGGGATAACACTTCAATTTCACGCAAAAAAGGCGCCCCCACCGAGGGCGGCAACACCCCCTGACGCAAGCTTGCAAACATGCTGTTTAAGGCATCGAGCACGCGCAGCATCACATCCATAATGGCGGGGGTAACGGTTAGCGCACCATTACGAAGCAGGTTGAAAATATCTTCTGCCCGATGGCACACTTCAACGAGTGGCGTTACCTCAAGAAAACCCGCGCCGCCTTTAATGGTATGAAAGGCTCGAAAAATCGCATTTAATAGTTCTTTATCGTTCGGCGCCTGCTCAAGGCCGACCAATTGCGAATCAAGGGCATCTAAAAGCTCGCCAGCTTCGATCAAAAAGTCTTGGAGTAATTCATTTTCTGGTTCGAATGCCATTGCCTAACCCTCGTTGCACCTAAATCTGGATTTAATATTTTCTAAAAACAAATAGCCTTTAAAAACCTAAGCTTGCGAGTAAATCATCGACATCATCTTGGTTTTTGATCGATTCAGCCGCGCTCGAATCATTTTTAGCGCCGGGCACCGCAGGTCCCATACCTTGGCTGAGCGCGGCTAGGGTTTGCGCCGCTGGCTTTTCAGCCGATATGGGATGAATTTTTTGCAGCAAGCCGAGCATTTTGCCCTCTAGCGTTTCAAGCAGGGCTATGACACGCAACAGCAATTGGCCGGATAAATCCTGAAACTCTTGCGCCATCATGATTTCTGTTAGCCCTGTTTTTAATATCCCGCCATTTTTCTGCACGGAGTCAAGATACGCCGTAAGCTCGGTAATCACATCGACTAAGCGGGTATTATCGGCATGGCCTTGCCGAATTTGCACCAGCTCAATGTGCAGGCGCTCGGCGCGATCTATGAGCCGATCAGCCACGGGAAACGCTTCTTCAACCAAGGCCAAGGTTCGATTGGCCGCCTGCTCGGTTAGGGTGATGACATAACGCAAGCGATCACGTGCATCGGGCATTTCATCTTCCGCCAAAAGATTTAAGCGGTCATCGGTGGCAAATATCATGAGTGCCTCATGCACTTCTCGTGTCATGCGCCCCACTTCTTCAAACATAGGCTGAGTTTGGCTGGCGGCCAGTGCATTTAGGCTTGCTTGATATTCGGCCTCATTATTGGCTTCCAACGCGGCAACCAGTGCACGCGCTTGTGCAAGTCGGCTCCGTTTTTCTAATTCTTCCATTCACATGATTCCTGTTTCGACGAACATTAGCGTGGCGTTATTAGCCTTGAACTCGCTCAAAAATTTTGTCGATTTTTTCTTTTAAAGTGGGGCCGTTAAAGGGTTTAACCACATAACCGTTAACCCCCGCTTGCGCCGCCATAATGATTTGTTCCCGTTTGGCCTCGGCCGTTACCATGAGCACCGGTAAATGCGCCAAAGCGGGATCAGCACGCACGGCTTTAAGCAGATCAATCCCGGTCATGCCCGGCATGTTCCAATCGGTGACCAAAAAATCGAAATTACCTTGTTTTAACATGGGCAGCGCGGTTGCCCCATCATCGGCTTCTTCGATATTGGTAAAACCCAGTTCTTTGAGCAGGTTTTTGATGATTCGCCGCATGGTAGAAAAATCATCTACCACGAGGATTTTCATATTTCGATCCATTATTTTAAGCCTCTATTTAATTCGGATAGATTCAATTATCTAAGTTATCGGCAGAAATGACCGATTGTTTAATTTTATCGACACATCAGTAGCCAAACGCGCTTAACGCCAATCCTGCAAGGCGGATTTAAGCCGCAAAATGGCTTTGCTCTGAATTTGGCACACTCTCGATTCCGACACGCCGAGCACGGCACCAATTTCTTTTTGATTTAATTCATCCACGTAATACAACGACATAACGAGCCGCTCGCGCTCTGGCAAGGCGGCTATATGCTCGGCCAAATCGGCAGAAAATCGTTCTTGGCTTAGGTGTTGATCGGGTTGGTTGCCGTGATCGGCAATATCGAGCGTTTCATCATGATCTTCACCGCTATGATCGAGCGGCGTTAAGCGCACTTGGGCAAAATCATTGATGGCATCAAAGTATTCATCCAAGCTTATGCCGAGCTTAACGCACACATCGCTGTCTTTTGCCTCGGCACCGGTTTGGGCTTCAATGTCGCGCACGGCTTGGGCAATTTCTCGGTGGCGTCGATGCACGGAACGGGGGGTCCAATCGTTGCGGCGCAGTTCATCGAGCATGGCACCACGAATCCGAATACCCGCGTAGGTTTCAAATGAGGCACCGTGGCTCGCATCAAAAAGCCTTACTGCATCAAGCAGCCCGATCATGCCGGATTGGATGAGATCATCAATCTGAACATGATCCGGCAATCGATTCATTAAATGGAAGGCAATCCGCTTAACCAAATTGGCATGTTCGGCCACCACCGCTTCATTGCCCCCACTTTGCACATGGCTATACATAGCACGCACATTCATTAAAATACTTCCAGTCCCAAATCAGATTGAACGAGCCGCTCGGCAAAAAATTGTAAATGACCCTGCATACCGCGTGGCAACGGCCAGCGGCTAATTTGTGTGGCCATTTCAATAAATGCCCGCGATGAGCGCGCGCTGCCAAAAGCTTGTAGAACAGGCTGTTGGCGCTGAATCGCCCGACGAAGATAATCATCAAATGGCACGGAACCTAAATGGATGAGGGTCACATCCAAAAATCGCGTTGCCGCAGAATTAAGTTTTTCAAACAAACGCCGCCCCTCGCCTGCATCCCGAACCATATTAGCCACCACTTGAAAACGTTGCACACCGTGATCGCGCGATAATACTTTAATCATGGCGTAGGCATCGGTAATTGATGCGGGTTCATCACACACCACAACCAACACATCGTTGGCCGCTTGCGCAAATCGAACCACAGAATCGGCAATGCCCGCAGCGGTGTCAACCATCATGACATCCACCGGATAGGAAAAGGTACCAAAAGCGTGGATTAAGCCGGTGTTTTCTGTGGGTGATAATTCGGCCATGTGCTTGATTCCGCTTGAGGCGGGTAAAATGCCCACGCCCTCGGGGCCTGCCAGCAAAATCTCATCTAGGGTGGCAGTGCCGGCGAGCACATGGCTTAAATTTTTGAGCGATTTAAGCCCAAGCAAAACATCGACGTTGCCCAAGCCTAAATCGGCATCCATTAATACAACGCGCTTACCCTGACGAGCCAGCGCAACGGATAAGTTAACGGACACATTGGTTTTGCCGACCCCACCTTTGCCACTGGTTACGGCAATCACTCGAACGGGTTGGTTTTGCATACGGTTTCGCCTAAAAATTAATACGCCCCAACGAAAGGACGCTTCGATAACACATGAACGCCCGTATTTAGGGCTAATTATGCCTGTGATTGTTGACGTGCAAACACGGGGGACGATAGGTTGGCTTCCATGCGCGCCCATTCACCCTGCCCTAACTCTAGGGCTTGTTTTATTAAATCGGCACTGTTCGGATACCACAAATCTTCAGGCACCCGCTGGCCAACACCGCTACACACTAAGGGCAACCCACTGTGAATCAAAGCGGCCAAAGCGTTCCCCAAGAGCAACGTTTCATCTAATTTAGTTAACACCATGCCCGCAAGGGGTAAGGTGCTAAAGCGATTAATGGCATCAACCATCGCACTATATTGTGCTTGGGCAGAGAGCACGAGCAGCAAATTGACTCGCCGATCGATGGCAGGCATTTTTTGCAGCAAATTCATCATTTGTGCATCACGCGGAGACATGCCGGCCGTGTCGATCAACACCAAGCGATGATTTGAGACGGCGGGCAAAAGCTCACTCAAATGCTGTTCATCGCGCGCCACATGCAAGGGGATATTGAGGATGCGCGCGTAATTACGCAGCTGCTCTTGCGCGCCAATACGAAACCGATCGGTGGTAATTAATGCAATGGAATCTCGCCCATGGGTTAATACGGCTTGCGCCGCAATTTTAGCGAGCGTTGTTGTTTTGCCAACCCCGGTGGGGCCAATGAAGGCAAAAATACCGCCTTCATTAAATTGTGCTTGAGCGGTTGTTTTTATCTGTTGCCCTAATGATCTTAACGCGGCTGATAGTGCGCGGGTGGGTTCTTGCTGGGCAGCGGTTTGGGCAAGCGATTTGGCTAAACCTAAGGGCAAGCCTAAATTTTGAAGTCGCTCTCGGGTTTCAAGCTCAATAGGATGGGCGGCGCTGTATTTGTGCCATTCCAGTACCGCAAGTTGCCGCTCAAATAATTCCCGCAGTTGGCTCACTTCGCGCTGGAGTTCTGATAAAGGTTCTTCAACGCCCACGTGGGGGGTGGCGGGGCTGCCGGCCCAATCAAAGCCCCGATTAACACCCCAATCAACACCCCAATCAACACCCTGATTAACACCCCGGGATGCACGAGCGGCCTCGGGCTTGGTCTGGGTAAACGCTGGCGCGGGTTGATCTGCCTCGGATTTGCCTGCCACGGCGGCATGAAACTCTGCCCACACATCCGCATAAGCCCCGTGTGCCAGGTTATCGGCAGGATTAGGGATTACAGGCGAAGTGGGCTTGGCGGGGATCGAATTAATCGCGACTTGGGGGGGCGCTTGTGTTTGCCGATCAGCCATCAATTTTGCGCGCTGCGCCAGCAGTTCAGCCGTGGTCAGCTCATCGCCAAGAGGTTCTAAAGGAGCGGTTGGTCGCGATTCAACCGCTGCCTTCGATTCGAGGGCAGAGGATATGCCCGCCACACGATGTGGTGCTTGGCGCCCGGCTGATAACTGGATGGCTTGCTCATCAAAATCAATCGCCGCGACTAACTCAACCCCTTCGGGGCACGCGCGATTCGATAAGATGACGGCTTCATCGCCAAATAATTGACGAACTTGCCGCATGGCTTCACGCATATCGCTTGCAATAATTCGTTTAATCTTCATCTCAAATGCCTCTGACAATCGGGCGGTTTAATGCGGATTTAAGCGACTGCCCGTTGATTACCCACACTGGCAACGACTTTAATTTCTTTGTTATCCGGCACTTCGTTATAACTCAACACATGGAGCTGGCGGATGGAATAACGCACCATGCGCGCGAGCCAAACGCGAATTTGCGGGGCAACCAGCAAAATAGCGGGCTGGCCTGCCTGCTCTTGTTTTTCTGCCGCATCGCGCAATGATTGATGCAGCCGTTCGGCCAGCCCAGGCTCAATACCTGGCGTGCCGGCGGGATTATCGCCCGTGCGCTGGGTTGAATTAAGCAAGAGCTGTTCCAACTGTGGATCCAGGGTAATAACGGGCAAATTGGCGGTCAGCCCGTTGATGTGCTGCACA
The DNA here is from genome assembly GCA_022730245.1 of Halothiobacillus neapolitanus. Taxonomy (GTDB): domain Bacteria; phylum Pseudomonadota; class Gammaproteobacteria; order Halothiobacillales; family Halothiobacillaceae; genus Halothiobacillus; species Halothiobacillus neapolitanus_A. The sequence continues at coordinate 16,244 of DZCK01000017.1, read as the reverse complement.
ATCATTCGCCCAAGCGCAATTCGCACCGTCTCGGTGAGTTGCTGTACATTCTGGGTGTGCTGCCCTTGCCGCGCCAACGTTTCAGCAATGGTGCGGATATCCCGAATCGGGATGCGCTCTTCGAGTAAATTGCGCAATACTTGCACGATGATGGTCATGGCCAAGGTTTTGGGCACTAAATCTTCAACCAGTTTGGGCGCGCCTTGCTTTAAGGTGTCAATTAACTGTTGTGCCTCTTCATAGCCAAAAAGATCCGCCGCATTTTCATTCAAAATTTGCGATAAATGGGTGGCCACCACGGTCGCGGGGTCTACCACGGTGTAGCCCATGGCTTGGGCATGCTCTTTGGTAGTGCGCTCAATCCAATAGGCCTCAAGCCCAAAGGCAGGATCGGTGGTTTTAATGCCGGAAAGCGTGCCGGATACTTGCCCCGGATTAATCGCCATATCGCGATCGGCATAAATTTCTGCCAGCCCCATCGGCACACCGTTGATACTGATTCGGTATTCGCCGGGTTTTAAATCGAGGTTGTCGCGGATATGCACCGCCGAGACAAGAAAGCCTAAATCTTGGGAGATTTTTTTGCGCACGCCTTTAATGCGCGGCATCAGCTGCCCGCCTTGATTACGATCGACAAGGGGGATAAGCCCATAGCCCACCTCTAAACCAATCACATCAACGGGGGGCACGTCCTCCCAGCTTAATTCTTTCAACTCGGGTTTTTTATCCAGAGGAGTCTGCGTGGATTGTTGCGCTGCTGCGATTTTTTCACGCTTTTTCTGCGCGATAAAATAAGCGCCAGTGCCAGCCAGCGCGGCTAACGTCAAAAAAGCGACATTGGGCATACCCGGAATGATGCCAAGCCCTGCCATTAAGCCCGCCGCGACACCCAACACACGCGGATCCGATAGCATTTGGGTTTGCACTTGCTTGCCCATGTCTTGCGAACTGGCTACGCGGGTGACGATAATTGCCGTCGCAGTTGAAATCAGCAAAGAGGGAATGGTGGCAACCAATCCATCCCCAATCGTAAGCAATACATAGGTTTGAGCCGCCTCACCAAACGGCATGCCGTGTTGCAGCACGCCAATCATTAAGCCGCCAAACACGTTAATCAGTACGATTAAAATCCCGGCGACGGCATCGCCCCGCACAAATTTGCTGGCACCATCCATCGAGCCGTAAAAATCCGCTTCAGCCGCCACCTCTTCCCGGCGCAGCTTGGCTTGTTCGTGATTGATAATGCCCGCGTTTAAATCGGCATCAATCGCCATTTGTTTGCCGGGTAGCGAATCAAGCGTGAACCGCGCGGTCACTTCAGCGACGCGCCCAGCGCCTTTAGTCACCACCACGAAGTTAATGAGCATCAGGATGATAAATACCACAATGCCGACAGCGTAATTACCGCCAATCACAAACTCGCCAAACGAGCTAATCACATGGCCTGCGGCCTCGGTGCCATTTTGGCCATGCAGCAATACCACGCGGGTTGAGGCCACATTCAACGCGAGGCGCAGCAAAGTCGCCATTAAAATGACGGTGGGGAATACGGCAAAATCCAGCGGACGCATCACATAGATGGTCACCATAACAATCATGATTGAAAGGGTGATATTGAAGGTAAAAAGCACATCCAGTGCGAGCGGCGGCAGGGGCACAATCACCATGGCCAGCAGCATCACGATAATGATGGGTGGGCCAATGCCTTGGCCACGGTAGCGGGCTATGCCCTGCCCCGCTGCACGCCAATCAAAAGCTGCCATCAATGTTTTCATCATTAAAATCCTATAATTAAGGCCGAAACCTCAATGCGGATTTAGCGTTGAGGACGACCATCACGATTAGCCGCAAATTCATCCGGCACCTCGGGTTCCGGCCGATCGGGGGATGCCGTGCCCCCCGTTTGCGTGCGCACCTGGAAGATATACGCCAGCACTTGCGCCACGGCGGTATACAAACCGGCGGGGATCGGTTGATCCACTTCCACATAGGCAAACAAGGATCGTGCCAACTGAGGCGATTCAAACAAGGGCACTTGATGCGCTTGGCCAATTTTACGGATATTCAACGCCATTTCATCAGCACCTTTAGCCACTACCATTGGTGCCGCATTGCGTTTGGGTTGGTATTGGAGCGCCACCGCAAAGTGGGTCGGGTTGGTGATAATCACATCCGCTTGCGGCACGGCTTCCATCATGCGGCGCTGAGACATTTGCCGCTGAAGTTGCCGGATTTTTTGTTTGATTTCCGGCTTGCCTTCCATTTCTTTATATTCATCAATCAGTTCTTGGCGCGTCATACGCAAGCCTTTTTTATATTCATACAGCTGAAATGGCACATCAATGAGCGCCACAATCAAAAGGCCAGACGACAAACCTAAAAAAGACCAAGCCAGCAATGAACCGGCACTCGCCAAAGCGGGCTCTAAATTCATTAAACCCAAACCCACAAATTCTTTTTCTTGCGCGGTAAATAAACCAAACGCAATGGCCATAATCAGGCCAAATTTTGCGAGTGTTTTGAGCAACTCAACCAGTGATTTCATCGAAAACATGCGGCCTAGCCCGGCAATCGGATTTAAGCGGCTCAATTGCGGCGCTAGGGCTTGCGATGAGAAATTCCAGCCGCCCACAAGCAAGGTGGCGGCTAATGCCAGCACGACGGTGGCGATAAAGAGCGGCATGAGCGCCAAAAATCCTTCAGAAAAATATAAAGCCAAACGATGAAACATGGTGGCCGGATCATAAATCTCCGTGCGCGAAAGTATAAAAGCCTGGCGCATCATGGCGGCCAAACTTGCCACCATCTGGCCGCCAAAAACTAAAAAAACGACCGCAGAACCCGCAGTAAGCGCCAGCGAACCTAATTCACGCGAGCGGGGAACCTGCCCTTTCTCGCGTGATTCACGCAGGCGCTTATCACTGGGTTCTTCGGTTTTTTCTTGGCCGTTTTCATTTTCAGCCATGTTTTAGCTCAACCATGGGCATGCCTTAATAAATCACTTAAAAATTGAAGCGTTTTTTGCAGGAAGTGTTCAAGATTCGGCAACCAAACCGGGCTAGATATTAAGATCAGAAAGAATCCAATCAATAAAGTCGCCGGAAACCCGATCGAAAAAATATTCAGCTGCGGAGCGGCTCGCGTAATGACGCCCATGGCAATGTTAACCATAAGCAAGCTAATTATAACCGGCAAGGCAATTAATAAGGCATTGACAAACATGGCCTGGCCAAAGCCGACTACACGCCAAAAATCCGCAGCGTTTAGGCCAATGGGCGATACGGGTAACCATAAGAAGGAATCCGCTAAAAGCTTAAGGGTTAAGGCCGGACCATCTAATGCAATAAAAAGCAAGGTGACCACAATGGTTAAAAATTGGGAGATGAGCGGGACGCTCACGCCATTTTGCGGGTCCACCGTTTGAGCAAACCCAAGCCCCATCCCCAGCGCCATCGCTTCACCGGCCATCACAAAAGAGCTAATAATCATGCCTAAAACGAAGCCTATGGTGACGCCAATCATTATTTGTTGCGCTACCAGCAAAATCCCTAAAGCAGATAAGGGGTCTATGGCGGGCGGGGCGGGCAAGGTTGGGGCAATCACCAGGCTTATAACCATCGCTGCCAATGCGCGCAGCCGTTTGGGCACACCCCGAGCCCCAAAAACAGGGGCAACCATCAGCACGGCACCCACGCGAATAAGCACCCAAAGATAGGTACCGACCCAGCCCATGATGTCTGCCAGTGGTAGGGTCATGGCTTTTAGCCTTAGCCGATAAGGCTCGGTATGCGATGAAATAAATTCAAAGTGTAATCCGTTAGCAAATGCAGCATCCAAGGCCCTGCCAACAAAATGGCCAGCACGACGGCAAATAGCTTAGGAATAAAACTTAAGGTCATTTCATTGATTTGGGTGGCGGCCTGAAACATGCCGATTAATAAACCCACCGCGAGGGCCGTTAATAAAATGGGCATGGATAATAATAAAATCATCACCATAGCCTGACGCGTAATGTCGAGGACGGTATCGGCATTCATAGGGGCTTACTCCCGTGGGGTTAATCCAAAATTCTCTGGCAGGCTAAGACGCGATGGGCGCACCCATGTAAAAGCTCGATGCCAGGGTGCCCATGAGCAAGGTCCAGCCATCAACCAACACAAATAACATGAGCTTAAATGGCAAAGAAACAATCATCGGCGAGAGCATCATCATGCCCATCGACATTAAAACCGAGGCGACGACTAAATCAATAATTAAAAATGGGATGAATATTAAAAAACCAATTTGAAACGCGGTTTTTAATTCCGAGGTAATAAAAGCAGCCATCAGCACAGGGTACGGCACATCGTCTGGCGTGTTAAACGCGGGGTAATGGCCAATATTCTGAAACAGGGCAATATCTGTTTGGCGGGTTTGGTTTAGCATGAATGTGCGCAGGGGCGCTGCCGCATTTTGAATGGCCACTTGTGCGGTAATTTTTTGATCCATATAGGGTTTTACCCCTTCGTCATACGATTTTTGGAATACGGGCGCCATAATAAACAGCGTTAGAAACAAGGCAAGTCCAATCAAAATTTGGTTTGAGGGCGTTTGCACCGTGCCCAACGCTTGGCGCATTAGCGATAACACGATGATAATTCGCGTAAACGACGTCATCATCAGTAACAGTGATGGCAATAACGTTAAAACCGTCATCAAGGCCAAAATCTGCAACGTGAGGCTGTATTGCGTGCCCTGGCCGTTGGTGGTGAGCGTGACGGCCGGTAAGCCCGGTGCGGTTAGCGCATCGGTTAATGCGGGCGCGGCTGTGGCCGTATGCGGCAAGAATAAAATCAGTAGCACCGCCAATAAAATCCCGAACACACCGCGCCCGCGTGCCATTAAATTGGCACAAGGTAGCGGTTTTACCAATAAAAGGGCGGAGAAAACATTCATGGTTGTGGCTCGGTGGCTCGGGGGGCGGGTGAGGATGATGCCGTATTTTTTTGCCCCATATATTGCTGCAACAACCGGGTGAATGGCACATCAGGGTACAGAGTAGGCGGGTTGGCATCGGGCACAAGCGGAGGATCAACCCAACCCAAGGCAGTTACTTGGCCGGGCGCCACTCCAATCAGCATTTGTCGATCGCCCACGGCAACCAGCAAAACCCGCTCACGCGTGCCGAGCGGCATTTGCGTTAAAACCTGTAAGGGATAGCGCCCTGCCCGCCCGGAAAATCGGCCGGTGCGCTTCAAAAGCCAAACCACGGCGAACATTAAGGCCAAAACCAGCATGAGGCTGGAGACGAGCTTAAGAAGATACGCCGTGCTGAGGGGATCAAACGCGGCAGGTTCTGGCTGAGCTTTATTAGCCTTAGGGGGTTGCGCGGGAGAAAACTCAAATGGCACAGGCTGAGCTGGGCTCGCAGGGGATTGCACAGCGGGTTCTACCGGTGTGGACATGTGCACGGGGGCTGAATTAGGCGTTTGCAGCGGTTCGCCCGCGAACACCGCCCCAAGCCCCCCCCACAGCATGAAGAGAACCATGGCACAGCAGCGCGCATGGGATGCGATAGCCCATTGGGCTTGTTGCGGGCGGATCAGGTTTAACCCATTGATATTAAATATGAATTGAGTCATTGGAAAAGGGAGCCCATCAACGCAGCTTCTTTAAGCGCTCGGCGGGGCTAATCACATCGGTTAAGCGGATGCCAAACTTCTCATTGATGACCACAACCTCGCCACGGGCAATCAGGGTGCCATTCACCAGCACATCTAAAGGCTCACCGGCTAAGCGGTCAAGCTCAACAATCGAGCCTTGATTGAGTTGCAATAAGCTGCGGATATTCACGCTGGTTCGGCCAATTTCCATGGAAAGCGTGACCGGTACATCCATTAATACATCAAGGTTGATGGGGTTTTCTTTATTGCTTGCCGCATTGGCCTGCAATTGATCAAGCCCTGCCGCTCGCGCGGGTTCTTTGGGCGGCGCTTCAACGTCTGCCTGTTCAGCCATTGCTGCGGCCCAGTCGTCCATGCCGTCAGATACGGGTTCAGAATTTTCTACCATTTTGCTGCCTTTCGTGATGATCTATTAGCTCAAATCTAAGTTGAGCAGGTTTAGTCTTGTGATTCGTCCATCGCGTGGGATTTTGCCTTGGCGCGCAATGCATCATTGGGGCGAACCGTGCGTTCCAAACGCTCGCGTACCGGAGATTCAATTCGAATTGCTTTATTGCCGCGATGCACACCCAATTTGCCTTGATACAGTGGCAACCCCTCAGCGGTCAAAATAATTTTTTCCGGCATCTCAAACGGCAAAATTTGCCCCACTTCCATCTGGGCAATATCGGAGATGAGCATACGGGTTTCACCTAACTGCGCCACAAGCTCTATATCCGCCAAGCCTAACTCGCGTTTGAGTGCCGAAGTCCAGCGTTCATCTACCTCTAGCCTATCGCCTTGCATGCCCCCATCCAATAAATCGCGGATCGGTTCAATCATCGAATAAGGGAAAACGATATCGAATTTACCGCCCCCGCCTTCCACCTCAATTCTAAAACTATTGACCACCACCACCTCGGTGCTCGAAACAATATTGGCCAATTGCGGGTTCATTTCATGGCTAATGGGTTGAATACTAATGGGATAAACCGGCGTCCATGAGCGCTGCACTTCATCAATGGCTTGCTCTAACACACGGGTAATCACCCGCAACTCAGCTGGGGTAAAGTCGCGGCCTTCAATTTTGGCGTGTAAACCAAAACCACCAAAAAAATTATCCACGAGTTTAAATACGAGCTGCGATTCCATCATAAACAAACCCACGCCTTTTAAAGGGCGCACATGCACCAGGGTCAGCGAGGTGGGCACATAGAGGGCATGCGAGTATTCAGCGTATTTCATCATCCGAACGCCTTCGATCGAAATATCGACGGTGCGGCGCAACATCGAAACCAACCGAATCCGAAAATTACGTGCAAACCGCTCATTGAGCATTTCAAGTGTGGGCAAACGACCCCGCACAATACGCTCTTGGGTAGTTAAATCGTAATTGCGGGCTTGGCTCGGATCACCCAGCCCTTGCTCGGTGGCCACATCGCCCTCATCTACGCCATTGAGCAAAGCATCAATTTCATCTTGCGAGAGAATGTCTGCACTACTCACGCCGCCCCCCTACTGCATCAACAATTTAGTGAAATACACATCATCAATCGCATCTTTGAGATTCGCGCGTTTTTCCAGCACGCTATTGATGGCATCTTTGAGCTCTTTTTGTAAGGCTTCTTTACCTTCACGCGTGCGCAAATTGGCGGCATTCACGCCGCTTAACACCAGCATAATGTTATTAATAATTTCGGCGCGATTCGTTTTAACCGCTGCATCCGCCGTATGGCTGTAAGTCACCATATCCATTTCCACCTGCAATAGTTTGGCATCATTAGGCGAGGCTAAATTGACAGTGACCGGTTGGCCTAAGGGAATGGTGACCGGCGCGCCCGCTTTGGCATCACCATGGGCATCACCCGATTTTTCGCCATGCGCATCGGCTTTTTGTTCTGTCGCCGCAGGTGCTGCACCGGCATCCGCTGCGGGTTTTTTCAGTAATAACAAGGCACCCACAGCTACCACGGCAACCAATAAGAGAATAATCACAATCATTAAAATCATAACGAGTTTATTGCCGCCTTTAGCGGCGGCGGGTTGCTCATCGTTACTCACGGGGGCCTTGGCCATAAATCGACTCCTTTATCATGGATTTATTCATTCAATAGCGGCTGAAAAAACTAAAGCTCGCAGAGCGCGTAGCTTAACTGGAGCCGATCGGTTTTTCACACGGATATTTAAGCAATAGGCTCCTAGGGGTGAATTTAAATTAAGCCGCCACCCGTTTTTGCGCCCGTTTATTTTCATAAAGGGCTTGATCGGCTCGGCGAAACCACGTTTTTTCATCGCCGCCCGGCTCAGATTCCGCGACCCCAAATGAAGTATGAATCGTAATGCGCTCGCCCGATTGTAGCTCTAGGGCATGCTGCATTAACCAAGCCTCAAGCCGATCTGTCATTTTTTTGGCGCCATATGCATTCGTTGCCGGCAAAATGGCACAAAATTCATCACCACCAAACCGAAACGCATGATCCGTCTCGCGTAAAATGTGCTTTAAACCCGTGGCAAAAAGTTTAAGCACGCGATCACCGACATCATGCCCCCAAGTATCATTAATCGATTTGAAGCTATTAAGATCCATCGCCACCAAGCACGATTTGATGCCGTATCGCGCAAAATTGGCATGATCCCGCGCTAACTGGGCATCAAAAGAGCGCCGGTTTTTAAGGCAGGTTAAAGGGTCTTGCTGGGCCTCACTTAATGCCCGCTGGTACAAAAGGCTGTTACGCAAAGCAAAGGCGATTGTTTGTGCTAAGTGCGTAAGCCAATGCAACTCTTCATCGGATAAGGCGCGCTCAGAATGAATGCCTAACTTGCCCAAACGCACATCAGCGTGGGTCAGCTCAATCCATTGAGTGGACGAATTTTGATGGGTTGGTGTCATAAAATTTTGCGTATGAACTTGATCGCTTTCTTGGCGCCAAGCAAAGCCTTCTATCGGCAAGTAGGCATTGACCCGATCAAATAACTCATTGAGTACACTTAAGGGATCGGTGCAGCGCTGAGCTGCCAGCATCAACTCAAAACTGAGCGCCGTACTATCGGCAGGCAACCGATTGGGCACGCACATAACAGCAGACAGGGGTAGCCGATAGGTGTGCGGCTCAATCAAAGAATCACGCAGTGTGGTGCGGTAAGCGGCCATTATGTGCCTCTCAATTAACGTTAGAAGTTAATTACAGAGAAAGCACAACTTATGCCAATCCAAAAAAATTCATTCAACCTGTTGAAATTAAAATAAAAAACGCGCACCTCTCAGCGCGAGGGGCTTGGGAATGAATCAACCCGCCAAAGATTCGACACGCAAGCGTACCACCGGCGCTTGTACGGTATCTAAGGCTTCTATCGCGGTGATGGCTGCATTCATCCGGGCTTCTTTCAAGGGATGGGTGAGCAATACGATGGGCAAATGAGCCGTTTCAAGACTGGCTTCTTTTTGAATCATCGCTTCAATATTCACCCCGTGATCGGCAAGAATACGAGAAATATTGGCTAAAACACCCGGTTGATCGCGAACGGTTAACCGCAGGTAATAACCCGTTTCCACCTCATCCATGGGGCGGATGGGTAAATCGGTGACTTGATCGGGCAATACCGCAAGATGCGGCACACGATGGGTGGGATCGGCGGTGAGTGTCCGAACGACATCCACTAAATCGGCCACGATAGCAGAGGCTGTGGGCTCAGCCCCCGCCCCTGCACCGTAATACAAGGTGGGCCCCACGGCATCGCCCCAAACCAGCACCGCATTTTTAACGCCATCCACATTCGCAAGTAAACGCCGCTCGGGGATTAAGGTTGGGTGAACGCGCAATTCCACCCCATCATCAAAGCGCCGCGCAATACCTAATTGCTTGATTTGATAACCTAACTCGCGCGCATAACGCACATCTTCGGTTTGCAGCCTGCTAATGCCTTCGGTGTACACGCCTTCAAATTTGAGCGGCATGCCAAATGCAATGGCGGCCAAAATGGTGAGCTTGTGCGCCGCATCAATGCCTTCCACATCAAAGGTAGGATCAGCCTCGGCATAACCCAAGGCTTGCGCTTGCGCTAACACATCGGCAAAGCTGCGGCCTTCATCGCGCATGGCGGTGAGAATAAAATTCCCCGTACCGTTAATAATGCCAGCCAACCATTCAATGCGGTTACCCGCTAAGCCTTCACGAATGGCTTTAATAATCGGGATGCCGCCAGCAACAGCCGCCTCAAAAGCAACCACTGTGCCGTTATTTTGCGCTAAGGCAAAAAGTTCATTGCCCTCATGGGCAATCAGCGCCTTGTTGGCGGTAATCACTGGCTTGCCAAGCACAAGCGCCCGACGAATCAGGCTGCTGGTGGGCTCCATACCGCCCATCACCTCAACAATGACATCAACATTGGGGTTTTCAACAACTTCCATGGGGTTAGTTGTGAGCAAAATACCATCCAGCGGGCAAATGCGCACGGCATCCAAACGCCGTGCTGAAGCGTGAACCACTTCAATTGCCCGGCCCGCCCGCCTTGATAAATCAACCGCATTGCGTTTTAAAACATTAACCACGCCGCCACCGACGGTTCCCAACCCCAGCAAACCAATACGCACAGGGGGGAGATCATCTTTGATAGGCTTCATACCTGCGCTGCTCCACTTTTGCCAGCCATGTCTGCTTGGCGCAATTCTTCTTTGCGAAACATCGATTTAATGCCCCGCAAGGCTTGACGGGTGCGGTGCTCATTTTCGATCAAGGCGAAACGCACATGATCGTCACCGTAATCCCCAAAACCCACTCCGGGCGATACCGCTACCTTGGCCTCTTCCATTAAATGTTTGGTGAATTCCAGCGATTTCATATGGGCAAATAAGGGCGGAATTTTTGCCCAAACAAACATGGTGGCTTTAGGGATTTCGACCATCCAGCCCGCCGAGTGCAGCCCTTCACACAACACATCACGGCGCTTTTGATACATATCGCTGATTTCTTGCACGCAGGATTGATCCCCTTCGAGCGCCAAAATGGCCGCCACTTGAATCGGCGTGAAGGTGCCGTAATCAAAATACGATTTCATCCGCGCCAGGGCATTCACCAGCACGGGGTTGCCCACCATAAACCCGACCCGCCAGCCGGGCATGTTGTAGCTTTTAGACAGGGTGAAAAACTCAACCGCAATATCCTTGGCGCCCGGCACCTGCATAATGGAAGGCGCTTTGTATCCATCGAATGCGATATCCGCGTAGGCTAAATCGTGCACCACCCAAATACCGGCCTCTTTGCAAATGGCGATCACTTTCTGGAAAAAGTCGAGCTCAACGCATTGCGCCGTGGGATTAGCCGGAAAGTTGATGATGAGCATTTTAGGCTTAGGCCAGGTTTCTTTAATGGCGCGCTCAAGTTCCTCAAAAAAATCCACATCGGGCGTTAAGCGCACATGCCGAATATCCGCATCGGCAATCACGCTGCCATACGGATGAATCGGGTACGCCGGATTAGGCACTAATACCGTATCTCCTGCCGACATGGTGGCCATGGCCAAATGCCCCAAGCCCTCTTTGGAACCGATGGTCACAATCGCTTCTTTTTCAGGATCGATATCCACGTCATAGCGGTTTTTATACCAATGGGCTATCGCCAAGCGCAACCGAGGAATGCCCTTGGATTGCGAATAGCGATGCGTATCGCCACGGCGCACGGCTTCGATGAGTTTTTCGACAATATGCGGCGGGGTTGGTTGATCGGGGTTACCCATACTAAAGTCGATAATATCTTCGCCGGCCGCTCGCGCCTTCGCCTTTAATTCTCCAATAATATTAAATACATAAGGCGGTAAGCGGCTAATACGGGCGAAATTGTCGTTCACGGTAATCCTGCGATAATCAATAATGAATAAAACCGCGTAACAGCTGTACGCGGGCGATAAAAAAAGTTACATAAAACCTAAAATGGTACTGCGGACAGAATCCAGATTGGCATCAATCGTCAGCATGCGGGCTTTTTCCACCCCTTCTTGCTCGCCTTGGCATTGGGCGATGGCGGTATCGGGGTCTTTAAGGCCATTGCCCGTTAAGGTAAGAACCACACAAGCGCCTTCTTCAATTTTGCCGGCTTTAATATCGTTAATTAAACCGGCGAGCGACGCGGCTGAGGCCGGCTCGCAGAAAATGCCTTCATGCATGGTGAGCAGGCGTTGCGCCGCTAAGATTTCGATATCCGAAACCTCGGCAAACCAGCCGCCCGATTCACTCATTACCTTCCAAGCCCGATCCCAACTTTGGGGGTGGCCAATACGAATGGCCGTGGCGATCGTTTCTGGATGATCGACCATGCCACCCCGAATAAACGGCGCAGAACCGGCCGCTTGGTAGCCAATCATTTTGGGGCGATTGCTGCACACGGCGCCTTTAACGAACGGGCAGTTACCATCGCAAAATGCGCAGGATTCGGTTAGGTTTTGGCCTTGCGCCGATGAGTATTCGCAATAACCGATCCAGTGCGCGGTGATGTTGCCGGCATTGCCCACAGGCAAGCAGTGGTAATCGGGCGCGCGGCCTAACTCTTCAACAATTTCAAAGGCGGCCGTTTTTTGGCCTTGTAAGCGAAAGGGATTCACTGAGTTCACGATGGTGACCGGCGCGTGCTCGGCCACTTCTTTAACAAGGCGCATGCCATCATCAAAATTGCCGCGAATTTGCAAGGTGGTGGCGCCATACATCATGGCTTGGGCGAGTTTGCCCATCGCAATTTTGCCATCAGGAATCAACACAAATGCCGTGATGCCCGCCCGTGCAGCGTACGCGGCGGCCGATGCGGAGGTGTTGCCGGTTGAGGCGCAAATTACCGCTTTTGAACCCGCTTCGACCGCTTTAGTCACCGCCATCGTCATGCCGCGATCTTTGAATGAACCTGTGGGATTCAAGCCTTCATATTTCACATAAATATCAACGGCTTTGCCCAAAATTCTCGGAATATTATTTAAGCGAATTAACGGGGTGTTCCCTTCGCCCAAACTAATAACCGGGGTAGATGAGGTGACGGGCAGTCGATCACGGTAACGATCAATTAAACCGGTGTAGCGCTGTGCTTGCGACATGGGAATTTAGGCTCTCACTTGGGTAATAAATAAAATGAACGCGGCAGGTAAAAAGTGCGCCACATCCGAGTAATCAAAAATAAACCCCGTATTTTACGCTGCATTACGCGCTTTTGCATAAGTACAATCAGAAAAACTTTTGAGCTTTTCCCATTGTGATTAAGTCTGCGCTTTTATTGCGACCCAAAAACACGTTAATTGGCGGGGTATCGGGCGCATGGGTGGGCTGATTAGTTATCGGCGCAAATCGCGCAATCTCGGGTTTGTAAAACATGGGTAAAGAGCGCACGGACATCGCTCATGGCGTGGGCAATGGTGTGATTCATTTTTGAAAAATCAACCGCACCACCGCCATTTTTGCCCGCCGCCCGATTAGCCACCACATTTAGGCTGGCATAAAACATATCGCATTCGCGCGCCAGCACCGCTTCGGGCATACCGGTCATGCCGACCACATCGCAACCGTCTCGCTCAAACCTTAAAATCTCGGCGGCTGTTTCTAAACGGGGGCCTTGCGTGGCGCCATAGGTGCCGCCATCAATTAAGGGGATGGATAATGCCGCCGCTGAGCGTAAAAATGCCGCCCGTAAGGGCTGCGCAAAAGGATAACTAAAATCGATGTGCGTAACCGACTCTAAATCGCCCTCAAAAAAGGTGGAAGGCCGCCCCCATGTGTAATCAATAATTTGATCGGGCACGCACAAGCTGCCGGGCTGCATGGCCGGTGTTATGCCGCCAACCGATGAGACGGCCAAAATGCGGGTAATGCCCATTTCTTTCAGCGCCCAAATATTGGCCCGATAGTTAATTTCATGCGGTGCAATGCGGTGGTTATAGCCATGGCGCGGTAAAAATACGACCTCACACCCCGACATTCGACCAATACTCAATGGACCGGAAGGCTCACCAAAGGGCGTTGAAACCACTTGGTGCCGAACCGATTCCAAGCCTTCTAACTGACTTAGCCCTGTGCCGCCAATAATAGCCAAATACATGATTTACCTCTTTTTTATATCAAAAATAAACGTTATGCGTTACAAGGGCTTAAGGTGTTTCAGGCAGGGCATAAATGCCGGTTAGGTTTCTAAAATAGCCGTGGTAATCCAAACCTTCGCCAAAGATATAGCGATTGGGCACATCGATGCCGATAAAATCAGCTTGGATGCCCGCCGCTTTATTAGCGTGCCGTTTATTGGTGGCAACGGCCGTCCACACTTTGGCTGCCCCTGCGTGGTAGCACCAATCGTGCACCGCTTTAAGGGTAATGCCTTCATCAAGAATATCATCAATAATTAACACATCACGCCCCGACAGGGTGCGCGATGGGCATGCTAACCAATCAAGCGCGCCGCCTGTCTTGGCGCCTTTGTAGCGCGTGGCATGCACGTAATCAACTTCTAACGGAAACATTAAGCGGGGCAAAATTTGCCCAGCCACGATGAGCCCACCGTTCATCACCACCAAGACAATCGGTAAACGATGATGGAGCGCTTGGGTAATTTGGATCGCCAATCGATCGTAAACCGCTTGCATGGCTTGGGCGGATACCAGGCAATCACAGGTGCTGAGTAAAAATTCAAGCTCGGCGACTTGCGTGCGAAAATCAAGCGCTTGGTCATTTGGCATGGGCTTATTGGCGTCATCATCAGCGGGCGGTTTAATCACCGATTACTCCTCGTTCAAAAACCAGCCGGCATCGGCTGAGGCACGATCATCTTTTAAGCGTTCAACCCACAACAGAGCGGCGATTGTGCGCGGATCATGGGCAAAACGATTGGCGGATGGCGTCGCCCCATGCCCCATTAAATGCGTTAGCCGAACCTCGCGCAGCGGATCTTGGTTAAATTTTCGGCGAGCAATCACCTCATCCGCCCATTCGGGGTGGTTGCAAATTAAAGCCATATCGCAGCCCGCAGATAAGGCCGCATCCACCCGCGCGGTGATGTCGCCCACGGTGGATGCCGCCGTCATGGTTAAATCATCGGTAAATAGCGCGCCCTGATAATTCCAACGTTGCCGCAATAGCGTATTTACCCATACCTTTGAAAAACCGGCGGGCACGGCATCAATTTGTGGATACACCACATGCGCCAGCATCAGGGCGGGAATATAGCGTTCAATCAAGGCGATAAATGGCCGTAAATCCTCTCGCTCAATCGTGGCCAAACTCCGTGAATCGACCGGATGGGCAATATGCGAATCTTCAGCGATGGAACCATGGCCCGGGAAGTGCTTGCCTACCGCCGCCATGCCCGCCTCTTTCATGCCGAGTGTCCAGGCGATGCTCAGCGCAATGATCGCCGCAGGATCCCGCGCAAACGCCCGATCGCCAATCACACCGCTCACACCGCGCTGCAAATCGAGCACGGGCGCAAAGCTTAAATCAACGCCCGCCATGCGCAGCTGGGTGGCCATAAGCCAGCCCAAACTTTTGGCGGCCTCAAGCCCGGCTTGCCGATCACTTAAAAACAGCGCGCCTAAGCGCCCCATCGGAGGCAAATGCACAAAGCCATCGGTACGAAAACGTTGCACCCGTCCCCCTTCTTGATCTACGGCGATGAGCAGATGGGGGTGACGTAAGGCACGGATTTCGCTTGTTAACTGCGTTAATTGTGCAGTGGATTCAAAATTGCGGGCGAATAAAATCACCCCACCGACCGCAGGATTTTGCAAGCGCACCGACTCGGCTGGCGTTAAGCTCAAACCGGCCACATCGACCATCAAGGGTCCCAATGCCGTCATATCGGCTCCTTTGAACAGAATGAATAACAAACCCGATTGATTCATGCGCTGCGCTAAACGCAGGCATAAAAAAAGGCACCCAAAAAAGGGTGCCCAACAATAACAGGAGGAGTCAAACGCTGCCACGCGGGATTTCATCAAAATTAAGGGACAGGGAGGAACCCTTGTTTAATGAACTCTGCTTGGCATCTAATAAATAGCGACATTCATGCCAACATGTGCTTTTCCGCAACTTACTAAAAATAAGTTAATTAAAACAGTAACTTGAAAAATAGATCATCATTAAAACCTTCGGTAGCAGCACGCATCAACTGCATTACGATGGCACAATCTTCTCGCTAAAAGCACCGTTTTAGGGCGCTTTTTATCGCCGTGCTGTTTGGCTTGAAATGCCAAGCTTAAATTAAGCGCCCAAGATCGATTTCAAAAAAACCTGCATTTGCTGCCATGAATCCTCTGCCGCATCGGCATCAAACTGCAAGGACAAATTAAATCGCACCCCCTTCTCGCTGGCGGCTGGGTTGGTGAACGCATGCTTGGCGTGCGGGTAAGTGACTACCTCGATATTGGTTTTTGCCGCCCGCATTTCCGCCACGGTGGCCTCGACTTGCTCGGTGGGCACGAACGGATCAGCGCCTCACGGCTTAAAATCGCAAGATTTTTATAATTTCTGACGGGGTGTGAGCAAAGTGAGCTCTTGCGCCACCATTGCTAGCGCCCCACGCATGCCGTCTATAATTTCAAGATCGGCCGCTTTTTGATCGACATCTGGAATATCCCAATCGA
>DZCK01000125.1 GCA_022730245.1 Halothiobacillus neapolitanus | reverse complement strand
TAAGAATCCACGCCCCATTTCGCTAACCGATACCGTAGCTGGCGCAAGGTTAGCCCCAACTGGCGCGCGGCTTCGGTGCGATTCCAACGGGTATTTTGGAGCGCGTCCAATACTTGGCGCTGTTCTTCCGCTTCGATAGCGCTGGCCGCCGGGTTAACCTGCCACGGCATCATCGCAGCGGCGGCTGGTTCCACCGCCGAGGCTAAGGTTTGATCGGCAAGCGCATGGCGGCTTAACACAAGGCCGTCGGTTAAGGCCAAAGCGCGTTCCAGGCGATTTTCCAACTCGCGCACATTGCCTTCAAAGGGTTGCTCGGCCAGCCAAGCTAAGGCATCGGGGGTAAGCGCCACTTGGGCGCGCTGCTCACGCGCGCAAAGTTTGTGCAAAATATGCGTGCTTAAGGCGGGCAGGTCATCCAGCCGCGCGCGCAGGGGCGGCACCCGCAATTCGATTACATTGAGCCGGTAAAACAAATCGTGGCGAAAGCGCCCTTCACGCACGGCTGCGTTTAAATCTTGATGCGAGGCGGAGATAATCCGAATATCAATCGGCACCTCAGCCGATTCCCCCACGGGGCGCACTTTGCGCTCTTGGATGGCGCGCAATAATTTCACCTGCAAGCCGAGCGGCAATTCGGCCACCTCGTCAAGAAATAGGCTGCCCCCTTCTGCCGCCCGAAATAACCCGAGATGGGCGGCATTGGCGCCGGTAAACGCGCCTTTTTTATGGCCAAATAACTCGCTTTCAATCAACTCGGCCGGAATCGCCCCGCAATTAACGGGAATAAATGGCCCGCTCGCTCGCCCGCTGTGCGCATGTATTTGGCGGGCAACCAGCTCTTTACCCGTGCCCGATTCACCGCAAATAAACACGGGGGCTTGCGAACGCGCCACTTTTTTCAGTGTTTCCCGCAAATTTTGCATTAAAAGGGACGTGCCGATTAAGGGCGAATCGCCGGTTTCAGCCGCCAGCCGTGGCGCACCTTGTTGGGCAAGATCGGCGGGCGTTGCGCCAGCATCGCGCCCAATTTCGTTGCCGGTTTCGTGCGTCTTAGCCGCTGGGGATGGGCTGAGGGCATTGGCTTTTAAGGCATCGCGCAATAAGCGCTTTAACACCTGCTGCTCGATGGGTTTTGAGACAAAATCGAACGCGCCCGCTTTAAGCGCCCGAACGGCGGCATCCACTTGGCCATGCGCGGTGATGACGGCCACGGGCAACAAGGGGAATTGCGCCCGAATCTCGTCTAATAAATCCAGCCCATCCCCATCTGGCAGGTGCATGTCGGTTAGGCAAAAACTGAGCTCGGTGCCGTGTTCGGCCAAAATGGCGCGCGCTTGGGTTAAATCAGCCGCCAGATGGCAGGTAACCGCCTCGCGCCGCAGCGATAGGGCAATTAGGGTGCGAATATCGTGTTCGTCATCAACGATTAAACAGGCGGTCATAATCAAAATCCATTTTTAGTCAAAAACTTACACCCCTATTTAGGCCTGCGGGGCGCGCAGCCGAAAGCAGATGCCTTGGGGGGGCTCACCCGCCGTAATTGCGGGCAAATCAGCGCTGAGCTGGGCGCCATTGGCCAGTGCCAACTCTCGGCTAATATACAACCCTAACCCCACGCCTTCGGCATGGGTGGTAAAAAAGGGCTCAAACAGCGCGGCATGGGTTTGCGGGGTTAAGCCCGTCCCTTCATCACATACCGATAGCTCAACCCAACCCGATGGCTCAATCTTGGCGCCTAAATGCAACCGCACATCGCCATCATCGCCGCGCCCATGCCGCAACGCGTTGCCCACAAGGTTATCCATTATTTGCCATAGGTGCGATACATCGAAGGTGAGCGTGCAACCGGCAGGTACGGGCTGCACGTGCCATATCACCCGATTAGCCGCCCAGTCTAGGCGGTGCAGCTCGGTAAATTCCTGCATCCATTGCCCCAAATCAATGGGCGCGGGTTTAACTTGCGGGCGGCGCGCTACATCTAAAATCCCCTCGACCAGTGCGTTAATCCGCTCACTTTGCCGCACGATAATTGGAATCAGTGTTTGCCGCTCGTCATCGGATTGGGCATCGGCCAAGAGCTCGGTCGCTTGGCGAATCGAGGATAAAGGGTTGCGCACTTCATGCGCGATGCTGGCGGTTAAGCGCCCCAATGAGGCGAGTTTATTTTGCTGCACGCGGGCATCTTCAGCGGTTAAATCAATCAAGACGATTAGCGCGCGCGGCCCCAACTCGGTGAAAAGCGAATGAAACTCGGCACGAAACCGGTAGGGTTGTTCAAATTCCATCACGTAGGAATCTGAAGGTGAGGCCGTTTTGACGGGTTGTTCATCCTCAGACCAAGCCGATAACGCAGCCGCCAAGGCAGGATGCGCATCCTGCAATCGCAAATGCAACGCAGCCGACGCATCCCCCGCCAAGGACGGCGCTAAATCTTCTTGCCGCCGGGCTAACAACAAACTTCGTGCGGCGCTGTTGATGTAATCCACCCGCCCCCCGGGCTCGCTAATCAACACGCCATTGGAAGACTGCTCGATGATTTGCACCGCAAGGGTGGATAAATAATTAACTTCTTGCGCGCGCCGCTGGGTGAGCCGCTCTACTTTTTGTAGGCGTTGCTCAAACGTGGCCACCAAAACCACCACGACGAACAAAGCAAAACCGAGAAACCCCGCCGCCGCAAATTGCCGCTCGTAATGATCGATCACGCTCGCATAAATGGTTTCGCCCAGCACCATAAGGGTGGCCAGCGCGGCATAGCCCATAGCGGCACCGGCGCCAAGCAGCACCGCCGACAACCCCACCGAAATAATCATCAGCAAGGCAATGCCGCCGCCGGGTCCACCCGAAGCGTGCATCACCATCGTTAATACAATGAGATCGCCCAGCGCGTGCAGGTGCGCTTGAATACGAAAGGGCAGCACATGCAGCTCAAGCAAAAACTCGAACCCCATTGCCAAGATCAAATAGCCCCAGGCCACAAAACCAAACAAATAAATATCTTGCTGGCCAAATACTTGCGGCCCGCGCCCTGAAATAGAGGCGGCCACCAACGCAAAAGCTAAAAAAACCCGATACGCATTAACCAGCCGAATACCGCGCCAGTTATCGGGTTCTTTGAGCGCCTTGGGCACGGTGTGCGGTGCGGTTAGGAGGGGTGTTTGTCGTGCCATTTTTGCGCATGTTCCCAGCAACAAAAGGTTTGGCCATCGCGCTTAACCGATTGCTCAACCGGCAAAAACACCCCGCATTGCGCGCAGCGAATCGAATTGAGCGTATGTATCGGCTTACCCTCGACCCGCTTGGCCGCAGGCCGCCCACGCAAGCGATACGCCACATAGCCGATAAAGCCCAGTATCACGACCACCCAAAAAAGCAATTTACCCATTAATTCATTCAACCCAGTGGGCATTCACGCCCATAAAATGGCAGCCTAGCCCCGTAAAGTAGGGAAAATTTGAACCCAACACCCTTGGGCACCTCGAAAAACCGTAGCGAGCACCCTTGATTATCGTAATAAGAATTATTATCATCAACAGGCAAACAACCACAAGGTGCCCTATGTTACACCTAAAATTTACCCCTAACGGCGATCTGCCGAGTGTGCGCGTCACCGATGATGGCGGGCGGATTTTAGCCGAGTTTGACGGCTCACGGCTCGATCAAACCATTCGCGAGGGCAAGCTTTCTGCCATCGATTTACTCGATACCAGCCCACAAGGCCAGCATCGGCTCATTCGCCGCTTAATTTTACTCGCTTGCGCGCAAAGCTGCCGCACAGGCATGGCGTGTTTGGCGGTTGATTGCCCGCTGCATCCACAGCACAGAACGAAAAGCTCGCCCGCCATAAACCCCACAGCCATCGGCATATCTGCCTAAAAAACGCGCTCGAACAATCGTGCTTTCGCCGTATCATGCCCACACAAGCGAACGCATTAACCCCTGAGGCAAACCCCATGAATACTGGCGCAGCACCCACCCCAGCCGCCATCACCCCCGAACAATGGCAGCACACCCAAGCCATGTTGCGCACCATTGCCCAAGGCCACATGCTCGGCCAGGCATCGGGGGTGGAAATTAAAACCGATGGCAGCTGGGTGACCGAAGTCGATTTCGCCGTGCAAGCGGCCGTGCAGCAGTATCTGGCCGAACAATTTCCTAAAATCGGGTTTTTGGGCGAGGAAATGAGCACCGAAGCGCAAGAAACCGCTTGGGCGCGCTGCCTTGCAGGCGAGCAACGCCTGTGGGTGGTCGATCCCTTAGATGGCACCAGTAATTTCCGGGCGGGATTTCCTGTGTTTTCCATCACCTTGGCTCTGCTTGAGCGTGGCCGCGTGGTGGCAGGCTTGGTGTATGACCCCGTGCGTGATGAGCTATTCCACGCCGTGCGCGGGGCGGGCGCATACCTTAATCATCGCGCACTGGACTTATCCACCCAGCCCGAGCTACCGCTCGCGCGCTGTTTGGCCACGGTTGATTTTAAACGCCTGCCCAAGCCACTGGCCTGCCGTTTAGCAAGCGAGGCACCGTTTGGCTCGCAACGCTCCATAGGCTCGGTCGCGCTCGACTGGTGCTGGCTCGCCGCCGGGCGCATTCAGGTGTATGTGCACGGCAAACAAAAGCCGTGGGATTACGCCGCCGGCCAGCTGATTGCCTTTGAGGCGGGCGCGTCGTCCGCTCAACTCAATGGCCGCCGTGATGCACCCAATGATTGCCTCCCGCTCGCGCCCCGCTCGGCGGTGGCCGCCGTGAATGAACCGCTGATGGCGCAATGGCTAGCAGCCTGTCGGGCCTTAGGGTGATCGGCTGCAAATCCATCTGAACGGTTCATATTCCACCGCTTTTTTGGGCAATAGAACCCGCTATTACCCTGCAAAAGCGGCAAAATCT
>DZCK01000124.1:1444-4889 GCA_022730245.1 Halothiobacillus neapolitanus | reverse complement strand
AAACATCCAGAAAGGCTTCTTTGATGCTGCTGGCTTCTTTATGGGTGAGTCGCATATTTTAATTCCTTGGGTGGGTCGCTCGTAGCCCGGAAGATAATCCGGGCTGCTGGTTAGTTTGCTGCACCCAAAATATTTAGCCGGTCGATCAGGCGGATAGTTTTGGAGAGTACAAAAATATCCAGATCGCCCCCGTGCGCCGCATCATCGGCGCGTGAGCCAAACAAATACACGCTCGCTAAGGGGTCACGGGTGTGGATGGCCTGTGTGATGCTTTGGCGTTGGGTTTCAGTAATACGCATTACGCGGCTTGCTCCTGATTGGTAAGCGCATGGACATCGTAACAAGTTTTATTGGGGTGGCTCGAATATTCTCGTCGCATCTCCGCAAGGGGGGCGGGGCTTTGTACGTCACGCAGCAGCGCGATTTTCTCCCTCCCCCTTCATGGGGGAGGGCTGGGGTGGGGGTGCAAATTAGGCACCTGTGCTGAACGTTGCCCCCTCCCCAACCCCTCCCCACAAGGGGGAGGGGCTTATAAGATTAACCTCTCCCCACAAGGGGGCGGCGCTTTAATCGATGATGCTGAGGCCCTGCTCGGCAACCATCAAATACCCTCGATATCCTGATACACCTCGGCCACGCTGGCGGTGAGGTCAAGGCATTCAATGGTGAACGCGCCCTCGGTGTGAACTTCCGGTAGCCAATCGGTGCGGCGACGGTAGATTTCAATTTGGGGGTAATCCTGCGCGACGAGCACATATTCTTGCAGGCTGGGCAGGGTTTGGTAGGCGAGCATTTTCTCGCGGCGGTCGATGCGTTCAGTGGTTTCCGATAGCACTTCGATAATAAGGCACGGGGTTCGGCTGTAATGGCTTTCGCGGTCGTCGGGATCGCAGTTAAGCACTAAATCGGGGTAGTAGAAAATATCTTTGCCGCCGATACCAAACCGCACTTTCATATCGGCAATAAATAACTGGCATTTTTTTTCGCGGGCTTTGGGTGTGAGCATAAAAGCTAGGGCATTTGTGATAAGCCCATGCCGACGGCTGGCGCCGCTCATGGCATACACTTGGCCGTCGATATATTCATGGCGGATGTCGCTGTGTTCTTCACCGTTGAGGTAATCGGTGACGCTAATGGTGCGTAAGTGGGCGGCGGTTGCGTTCATGCGGCGGGCTCCTTGTCTGGTCGTGGTGACGGCGGGCTTAAGGCGAAGGTTTCTACATCAATATATTCGTGGCGGATGTCGCTGTGTTCTTCACCGTTGAGGTAATCGGTGAGCGTGACGGGGCGTGCTTGGGCGGTGGCGGTCGCATTCATGGCAGCGGTTCCGTTGGGATGCAATGCCTTGAGTGTACCGCATTTTGCGGAATGTTTTATGACCCGCACCGCGCCTTGGCGGGCGTTGCCGCGTTGCGCTTAAATATCGCGCAGTAGGGCGTTGATGCCGACTTTGCTGCGGGTTTTGGCATCGACTTTTTTCACGATCACGGCGCAATATAGGCTGTATTTGCCGCATGGGGAGGGCAGGTTGCCCGATACCACAACCGAACCTGCTGGCACGCGGCCATAGGTGACTTCTCCGGTTTCGCGATCAAAAATTTTGGTGGATTGGCCGATGTACACGCCCATGGAAATCACCGCGCCTTCTTCAACAATCACGCCTTCAACCACTTCTGAGCGCGCGCCGATAAAGCAGTTGTCTTCAATGATGGTGGGTGATGCCTGCAAGGGTTCGAGCACGCCGCCGATGCCCACACCGCCGGATAAATGCACGTTTTTACCGATTTGCGCGCAGGAGCCAACCGTGGCCCAAGTGTCAACCATGGTGCCTTCATCGACATACGCGCCGATGTTCACATAAGACGGCATCAGCACCGTGCCTTTGGCGATAAAGCTGCCGTGGCGGGCGATGGCGTTGGGTACCACGCGAATGCCCGATTCTTCAAAACGGGCTTGATCCCAGCCAGCGAATTTGGTGGGGACTTTATCGAAATAACGTACATCGCCGCTTTCCACGATTTGGTTCGGGTTTAAGCGGAACGAGAGCAACACGGCTTTTTTGAGCCATTCGTTCACGAACCAATCGCCCACGCCGCGCCGTTCGGCCACACGCAATGTGCCGGCATCCAACATGCCCAATACGGTGTTCACCGCCGCGCGCACGTTGGCTGGGGCTTGGGCGGGTGTGATGTTTGCGCGGTCTTCAAAGGCGATTTCAATGGTGTTTTTAAGGGCGTTGAGGTCGGTCATTGGGGTATCCAAAAGTTAGGTGAATCAATTGATGCTGCATTCTAGCAGGATGTCTTGGCAGGATGTTTCGGCAGGGTATTTTGGCGCGCTGCACCGCGCGCTATTCAATATGCAGCCGCACAATGCCAACCCAGGCGCTGGGTAGGTTGCCATTAGGGTGCTGGATGTACTGAATATCTGGCTGAAGGTAGACGCGCGTGGTGAGTTTAATAATGTAAGCGGCTTCAAATAAACGTTCTGTTTGGCCGGTGGGGTGCAGGCGCACACCGCCTACGCCTAGGGTTAAGTAATCATCGGGGCGGGCGGCGAAGGGGGCTTGCCAGTTAAAACCGGCGCTGAAATAACGGTTAATTTGCAGGTTGTCGCCTTGGCCGCTGGCCAGGCTGGCGCGGATAAACCCATCGAGTGATTGCGCGCCTTGTGTATATAAATTGTGCTCGGCGCTTAAGTAGCTGCCCCGCACGGTGGCCAGATTATCGCCGCGTTTTTGCCAAAACCCGATTTTATACGCGCTGCCCGCCTCGGGTTGCCATTGGCCTTCGATGATATTGAGCACGCCTTGATTAAACGGTTGCGTTTGGCTGTTGACATCGCCTTGGATGAGGCCCGCTTTAAGCGTTAAGGGCGGGGTATCTCGGCCTAATTGAGCATTATCGAGCGTGGCGACGATGCCGCTGCCATTTTTCGGGAAGGTCGAGGCGGTGAAATTGCCGGTCATGGCGGGGTCTAGCCCAAACGAGCTATTGAGTAACTGGCCCGCATTGCCGGTGTTGATAAAATCGGCGCTTAAGTCGAATAGCCCGGTGCGGGTGCTTAAGTTTAGCCCGGGTTGATTCAGCCAGTTTTGTTGCCAAAATGCGGTATCGAGCACTAATCGGTTGCGTTCGCCCTCGATATTGCTGGGGTTGATGAGGCTATCGCCGAGTAATTTTTCAGCGCCCAACCCTGTGCGCGTTCCCATCACGGAGAAATTAAAAATACTGTGCGGCAGGCCGAGCGCATCACCTTTGAAGGTAACACCACCAACGGCGACGCTGTTAAAGACGAACCCTGGGTTTAAGCCGCCGGAAAAATAATTCACCGCATCTGAATCCCAGTGGCCATAAAACGAGAGCGCCTGTGCTTCGTCTAGCGGTGGTGGCTGGCTGGCGGCGATGGGTGGGCTCGGCGTGCTTGCCTCGGCATTTATTTGCAG
>DZCK01000124.1:0-1344 GCA_022730245.1 Halothiobacillus neapolitanus | reverse complement strand
GCCACTGGCGCAGCAATAAGTACGGCAAGGCTGAATACCCAAATGATGAGCGAGCGGCGGTGGTTCATAGGCTAGGTTGCGCTTAATTTTTTGGGTGAACGGGCGGGCTTCGATTATTTGATAATGATATTGATTCTTGTTTGCATAATCAAGCGTCAGAGCGGCTACGCAGCACGGTTTTAATCAGCGGCGCCTTCAGCTAAAAACCGGCGAATCCGCTCGGCCGCTTCAATGCAGTCGGCCAGTTCCGCCACCAAGGCCATGCGCACAAAGCCCGCGCCGGGGTCGATGCCATTAAACGGGCGCGATAAGTACCGGCCAGGCAGCACCGTGATATTTTGTTTTGCGTATAAATCACGGGTGAAATCGCGCTCATCACCGCTGCCCATGCCGCGTACATCGGCCCAGAGATAAAACCCGGCATCGGGGCGCTGCACCGGCAGCACGGGGGCGAGAATCTCCAGCACGGCATCGAATTTGGCACGGTACTGATCGCGGTTGTCGTGCACATGGGTTTCATCGTTCCAAGCAGCGATGCTGGTTTCCTGCACGGGCAGCGAGAGCGCGCAGCCTTGGTAGGTTCGGTATTTGAGATACTGCGCCAAAATGGCCGCATCGCCCGCAACAAAGCCTGCGCGCAGGCCAGGCAGGTTTGAACGTTTCGATAGGCTGTGGAATACCACGAGGTTATGCCAATCGGTGCGCCCCAGTTCATTCGCCATTTGTAAAAAACCGGCGGGCGGGGCGGCCTCATCAAAATAAATTTCGGAATAACATTCATCGGCAGCGATGATGACGTTATGTTGATCGGCCAGCGTGAACAATGTGTTAACGCGCGCCCGATCCATCACCGCGCCGCTGGGGTTGCCAGGTGAGCACACATAAATGAGCTGCGCCCGCGCCCAAATATCGAGTGGAATGGCATTAAAATCGGGCAAAAAACCGGTTTCGCGCGTGGTGGGGTAGTAATACGGCTCTGCGCCCGCTAAAAAAGCCGCCCCTTCGTAAATTTGATAAAACGGGTTGGGCATCAGCACAATGGGGCGCGGTGCATCGGGCGTTTCTGGCTTGGTGATGACGGCTTGAGCGAAGGAAAATAATGCCTCGCGCGTGCCGGCAACGGGCAGCACCTCACGCTCGGGGTTGAGGGGGTGATGCTCCAGATGAAAGCGCTGGGTCAACCAAGCCGCAATCGCTTGGCGTAAGGCGGGTTCCCCTCGGGTCAGCGGGTAGCGCGATAGGCCGCTTAAGGACGCGTGCATCGCATCGAGCGCGACCTTGGGCGGGGCGTGTTGTGGCTCGCCAATCGAGAGCGCGATGTGCTTAGCCTTGAGGGCAGGGGTT
>DZCK01000123.1 GCA_022730245.1 Halothiobacillus neapolitanus | reverse complement strand
CTTAGCGCCCTGTGGTTAAGTACACGATCAGGCGCGCTTCTTGAACCATCTGCTCAAGGGGTTGTGGTTGCGCTCTGGGCTCGGCAAATAACGGCAAAAATCTTAACAAATCAAGCTCTTGCTGCAACTTAAGATATCGGTGGCTCGCAATATGAGCACTCGAGGCATTAACAGCGGATTCTAATCGATGAAGCGCCCCATTGTAACGCCAACTAAACCATACAAGCCCAATCGCGTATTCGGCAACCACGTGTTGATCGCCTCGCCCCCCTGCTGCCGCTTGCAGCAGCGCCGCTTGGTGCACGTTAGGCATAACCACCTGTGCATGCGCTAAATAATCTTGAATTTGCCTTGAAAAAGGCGGGTCAAGCGGGGTTTTGCTTGGCAGAATATAGGCACAATCCACGGCTTTATTCCACTCATACTGCATAAAGCCGCTAGTTTAATACCAATTGAACCCATGGGCGAATTACGCGGCAAATTGACGCAAGGCAGAATCACTTTCATTTTTTCGATACACAAAATGACGCAAATAACGTTGTTGCAAATTAGCTCGCTCAAGCCAGATAAAAACATCGGCGGTGTTAAAGTCCTCATCCCAATAAGGCTCACCACCAATCTGCGCGCCCAGCCGTAAATAGGCTTTCAGTAATGGCGGCATTTTAATTGGGGCAATGCTCGGCTCCATAGGGGGCGGCGGCAACGGCCGACGCGCGTTAATACGCAATGATTCGGGTGTAAGAACCCCCGCCCGCAGTTGCATCATGATTTTATGCGCTTGCGCGCCGCCATCGCTCATCGGAATGCTGGCGCAGCCCATTAAATAGGCAAAGCGGTTGTTTTCCATAAACTTTGCCAAACCCGCCCATAACGTTCCGATGGTGGAGCCCGTGCGGTATTGCGAATCTACGCACGTTCGGCCTATTTCCATGACTCGGCCATTGGTTGTGCTCAGAGGAGATAAATCAAATTCTTTGGCTGAGTAAAATCCACCCGCTACGCGGGCTTGGGTATCGGTGAGAATGCGCGTGCAAGCAACCACTTGCCCTGTGGTGGTATCGCGCACTAATAAATGATGACAAAACGCATCATAATGATCGGACTCCATACCAAGCGGCGTGGTGCAATCAATTTTCGCCCCCAACTCCTCAACAAAAATTCGGTATCGCAGTCGAAAAGACTCATCGATTTGCGCTTTTGTTAATGCGAGCTCTACCTGCAAATGCCGCGCGATATCTTCGCTGTGCGTAGGCAATTTATTTTGCGTTTGAACCGCCCTGAACTCATCCATAACACCCTACCCTATTAAAAGTTTGGCGAAGAATAGAACGGAGATATTTCATCTCGGTTTGCACTGTGTTTGTTTTTTCTAACAGATTGATGAATTTTTTGTGAATTCGCCGCATTGATTGCACCCAGTGACCGCACACGGCAAACTAAGCGCCTTTATTGTTGCAAACGATTTACCACATCATGAATTCATATCCGCTGGCGCGCGCCCTGCTTTTTAAACTTGAACCCGAAACCGCGCACCGGCTCACGTTTAATCTGCTGGATTTAGCCGCCAAAACCCCTTGGTGTCGGTTTGCCCAAAACCAAGTTTTGGCCGATCCCGCGACAGTAATGGGGCTTAATTTCCCTAACCGCATCGGTTTAGCCGCCGGGTTAGATAAAAATGGCGCCCATATTGATGCACTCAACTGCTTGGGTTTTGGATTTATCGAAGTAGGCACGGTGACACCACGCGCGCAACCAGGCAATCCGCGTCCGCGCTTATTTCGGTTGCCCGAGGCAGGGGCGCTCATTAATCGAATGGGGTTTAATAATGAGGGCTTGACGCATTTTTTAGCCAATGTACGCGCGCGGCATTCCAAGGGAATTTTGGGGCTTAATATCGGTAAAAACTTCGATACACCGATTGAGCGCGCGGTGGATGATTATTTAATCGGCCTTCGTGGGGTGCATGCGGTAGCCGATTATGTGACGATCAATATTTCATCCCCCAACACCAAAAACTTACGCCAATTGCAGGCGGCCGATCAATTTGCGCCCTTGCTTGCTGCCTTGCGGGCAGAAAAAGATAGGCTTGATCAATCCAACCAAAAGGTTGTGCCCCTTGTGGTAAAAATCGCACCCGATTTATCCTCAGAAGAAATCGAGCAGATAGCACAATTGCTGGTAAATGAAGGGATTGATGGTGTGATTGCCACCAACACCACCATTGCGCGCGATGCGGTAGCAGGCATGCCTTTTGCTGATGAAGCCGGTGGATTAAGTGGGCGACCCGTGCGGGCGGCTTCAACCGAGGTAATTAAAAACTTGCGAAGCAACCTGCCTGCAAACTTTCCCATTATTGGGGTGGGCGGCATTGATAGCGCCGAAGCAGCCGTGGAGAAAATTAACGCCGGCGCAGATTTAATTCAAATTTATACAGGTTTTATTTATCAGGGCCCGCCGCTGATTGCCCAAATTAGCCAAGCGTTAGCACACTTGCCTCAAGCCGGACGCGCCTGACACACCGGACAAGCCGGATCACGTTTGAAACGAATAGATCGAAACTCCGCACGTTTAAGATCAAACAACGCCAACCGCCCGATCAATGGTGCACCAAACCCCACCAAAACCTTAATTACCTCGGCGGCCTGCAAGCTGCCAATCACCCCTACCAGCGGCGCCAGCACGCCGGTTTCGCTGCACCGCAGCGCATCCTCACCTTCTTCTTGATATAGGCAGCGATAACAGGGCGATTCAACGCGCCGGGTATCAAACACCGTGACTTGGCCTTCCATGCGGATAGCGGCGCCAGAAACCAAGGGTTTTTGTGCGTGCACACAGGCTGCATTTAAGGCGAACCGCAGCGCAAAATTATCTGAGCAATCACACACACAATCGACACCAGAGACTAATTCAGCCAAGTTGTTCGGTTGGAGCTGCTCTGGCACCAGATGCACGTGGACATCGGGGTTAATTGCGTTAATTCTAGCAGCCGCAGATGTTACTTTTAGTGTGCCGACTGAGGCCGCATCATGCGCGATTTGCCGCTGCAAATTGCTTAAATCGACCGTATCAAAATCGGCCAACACGAGCTCGCCCACGCCCGCTGCCGCTAAATATAACGCAACAGGAGAGCCCAAACCGCCCAAACCAACAACGAGCACACGCGCGGCGCGCAAGCGTTCTTGGCCGGTGTAATCTATTTCAGGCAACATCATGTGGCGGCTATAGCGCAGGAGTTGATCGTCGTTCATAAGCGAAAATATTAAGCCCGATAGGGTTGAAAATTATAAATAATGCCGCCACGGGTCATCACTTCGTTCTGGCGCGGTGGGCGGGTGTGTAAACCGCTCAGAGGCGGATAATTGATCCACCGTCGGACGAAACGCCTGATTAGGCATAGCGCAATCACCTAAGCCCCATTCTTCACGCTGATTTTCTTCGGCATATTCAATTAACGCGGTTTTAAGCTTATTCAATAACGAGGCATCTAGATGAAAGCCCGCCAGTTGCAAATGCCGCCGCAACACCCGCAAACAAATACAGCGCAAATCGTAATCCACCTGCATGCAAGCCGAATGTTTGCTTTGCGCGCGCTGAACACCGGGTAAATACCCCACGAATGCGCAGGCGCCTGCCGCTTGATTACCTTGATGATGCGGGCCACGAAACCCAATTTCTCGTGTTTTAACTACCTTGGAGCTGTCCATTATTCCCCCTAAGCTAATTTTTAACCGAAAAAATCGGCGCTCCGAGTCAGGTTAGCGCAATTTTTCTATTTTGTGCCGTTTGAATCCATTTTGCCTGCGGTATTGCGCGGCAAACCGGCTAAATCACGGCGGGTTTCGACCGAAACAAACCCCGCCTCAACGAGTAAAGCTTGCACCAATTCGCCCTGATGACACCCGTGTTCAAATAAAAGCCAGCCGCCGGGTTTAAGCACGTGGCAGGCTTGCTTGATAATGACGCGGTAGTCTGCCAAACCCTCATCCCCAGCCACCAAAGCGCTCAGCGGCTCAAAACGCACATCGCCTTGCTCCAAATGCGGATCATCGGCCGCAATATAAGGCGGGTTACTGACGATTAAATCGGCACTATGCGGTTTGAGCATGCAGGCCCAGTGCCCACACACCCAAGCAACAGGTTTAAGCGCGTTTGGCATTATGGCAGCCTGATTAACGCGCGCCACGCGCAACGCATCCCAGCTTAAGTCACAGCCAATCACCGTGGCGTGGGGGCGATCGGCCGCTAAACTCAAGGCGATTGCACCGGAACCCGTGCCTAAATCAATCACAGTAACATCATGATTCAATAAGATTTTTTCGAGCGCCCATTCCACCAAGTGTTCCGTTTCCGGGCGCGGAATTAAGGTTGCCGAGGTGACTTGAAATTCGTGATGCCAAAAACTGCGATGCCCCATAATATAAGCGACCGGCTCGCCTTGGGCACGCCGCGCGAACGCCGCGCGTGCTTGCTGTGCCTGCCCAATGGGCACCAGCTCATCAGGATTTGCCAGCTGGCGCGTGCGATTTAGCCCCGTTGCGTATTCAAGTAAAAGCCGCACATCCACTTGGGCATCAGCAAGCCTGTTGGCCGATAAAACTGCCCGCCCCTCCGCCAACAATGCGCAAACAGATATTAATTCAGGCTCAGAATGTTTCATCAGCCAGGGCCATTAGCTGATCGGCTTGGTCGGTTTGGCGCAGCGGATGAATCACCGGATCAAGATCGCCAGCCAAA
Source organism: Halothiobacillus neapolitanus (assembly GCA_022730245.1). GTDB lineage: Bacteria > Pseudomonadota > Gammaproteobacteria > Halothiobacillales > Halothiobacillaceae > Halothiobacillus > Halothiobacillus neapolitanus_A. The sequence goes on along the minus strand of DZCK01000123.1, from coordinate 171 downwards.
ATACGTTCGAGTTGGTAGAGCGTTAAATTGATGCGGTGATCGGTCACGCGGCCTTGCGAGAAATTATAGGTGCGAATGCGCTCCGACCGATCCCCAGAACCCACCAGCGCCTTGCGCGTGGCGGCTTGTTCGGCATGGGCTCGTTGGCGCTCAACATCAGCCAAACGAGCC
>DZCK01000252.1 GCA_022730245.1 Halothiobacillus neapolitanus | reverse complement strand
ACTCGCGACCTCAACCTTGGCAAGGTTGCGCTCTACCAGCTGAGCTATTCCCGCACATCATCCAGCGGCTTTTGAGGGCTGCTGTTTGTCACAGAGCGCGCATTATACAAACCAAATCTGAGTGTGCAAGTTTTTTTTCTTGAAGCAGGTTCCGCAAGGCCTCGATGATGCGGGCGATGGGTGGGCAGCTTTTTGTTTTCGTTGGGCTTTATGCCTCGGTAGCTGGTTTTTCTTTGGGCGCAGGCTCGCCGCCTTTGACGGCCGGACGATACAACCCCATCACCAACCAATCAATTTGAGGTTGGGGGGCTTTAGTCTCTGAGCAGACAATCAGCTCGCCCTTGGATGTAATCAGAAGCAAAATAACACCGCGATTTTTGTAGGTGGCCTGATAATCATCCCAGGTGAAATTTTCTGTGATGCGGGTGGTGAAAATTTCTGCTTTTTCTTGAAGCAACTGCATTAAATCGCCCATGGACACATGAGGGCCAAATAAACTGCGGCCAGTAAAGGCATGCGATAACCGCTGCTGTGCATTACCCGTGGCTTCTTGCTGTGTTTGCAGCACGTAGACGTGGCCTGCGCCAAATTCGTGCCGATAACGCACGGCGGCCAGGCTGTTGATTTCCGGCAAAATGGAGGTGGCGAACATGTTGCCGATGCCCATTAAATCGAGCCGATTATCGGCCGCTTCTGAGACGGGGTTGCCATAAAATGTTTCCAAGCCTTCCATGCGGGCTTGCCTGATTTCGCTGTAGTCGCTATCGGCGATAACAGCTCGGTAACCTTGTTTTTTCAAGGTGGCAGCGAGCCTGCGTGAAAAGACGTTTGCCCCCACCAACAGCACGCCTTTATCTTCAGGCAAGGCTTCGCCAATTAACCGCGCCAAGGGGCGCGCGGTAAGCGAGGCGGTTACCACGGTGCCTAAGATAACGATGAAGGTGAGCGGTACCAACACTTCGGCGCCCGCAATGTTTTGCTGATCGAGCTTGAGTGCAAATAAGCCTGAGATCGCGGCGGCAACGATGCCGCGCGGGCCTATCCAGGCAATCATGAGTTTTTCTCGCCATTTAAGGCCACTGCCGATGGTACAAAACCAGACTTTTAGCGGCTGGGCGATGAATTGTAT
>DZCK01000251.1 GCA_022730245.1 Halothiobacillus neapolitanus | reverse complement strand
CTGACGCGGCGCGTCTGCAAACAAATCCCGTAATCCGGCTGTTTAGACCACGCGGCGATTTCATCGGCAGTCGATTCGTGTGTCGTCCAATTTGAGAACCCCGTAACGAGGGATTGCCTGTTATACAGACTAGGAGTTTTCCCTAGCGCTTGCATCTTGCTATGCGGACTAATCTTCGCTAAAGGGTTAGATACAACCGGCAGCAGGTCGGCGGTTAAGCCTTCCATCAAATCCAGCGCAGTCCAGTCTGATGGGGCAGCGCCCCAATGTGTAGTAGACATTTTTATCAATTCCTAGTTAGAACGCAGCGCGCAAGCTTAAGTTAAAAACCTCAATAAGGCCCCCGCCGGTGAAAGGTAGCCATCGCAATTGCACGCACTGGCTGCGCGAGGTATCGAATTGCGCAACGACACCCACCATCGGCGCTACGGGGTGCGGGAACTCCGCGCGGTATCCAGTCGCAACGCCAACGCCAGCGCCTAACCGGAGCGACCCAAGCGCAATCGGCAGCTCATCAGCCTCGATGAACCAAGTAGGCCGATAATAACTGTTCCGATACCCACCGGCGCGTACACTAAAGCTGCTTGAGAAAGCGTACCCGACAGCACCCCCCGCAGTCGCGTTATTCAGTGTGTGCGCCGAGTTGCGCGTGTGATAACTCGGACCGATTAAATCCGCGAACGCACCGGCACCCGCCGAAGGCGCGGGCAGTGCGAGCGCAGCGATAACGGTGCCTAAGCTCAAGCGGTTCATACTGCCCCCTTAGCTGCTTTCGCCCTGTGCTTGCGCAGTAGCCGCACAAACGAACGTCCGTGAGATACCAGAACGTGCTGCGGTACGCCGTTCTGCAACCACATGTGTACGCGGGTTCGTCCCGTGTGTGAGTCATACCCTAGCTTACTCGCAAGCGCGGCTTGACCACCCGCCGCGTCAATAAGTTCTCGCGCGTCAATATCTCTTACGTTCATACGCCACCTTCCATTTATAAACCCCACGGAGGGTACTGCTAAAATACATTTAACACAACCGCTAAAATTATTTTGACAAAGGAGTTGACATGACCTTCATCGAGGGCGTAAATTTGCAAACGGGTTGAGACAAAACCCAATCCGGTAACCAGTAAAGAGAGG
>DZCK01000122.1 GCA_022730245.1 Halothiobacillus neapolitanus | reverse complement strand
GGATTTACTGGTGCGGCAAAAGCGGCTGGCGGTCGGCCGCTCTTACACGAGTAAGGCATTGATTGTTGAGCCTTTGTCTAACCATGAAATTTTAAATCGCATCAAGCAGTTTTGTAGTGATGATCCGCGTGAGCGGATTCTGACCCAAGAGCTCATTGTGCATTTGGGCGGGTGGATTCGTTCTGCTCCGGCCTTATTTACCGATGTGATTACCTTGCGCATCGGCCCCTTATTGCAAACCCTCATTGCGTTATCAGCGCGGGCGGGTGGCGTATCGCCCGGTGCGGCGTTCGATTGGTTAATGGAGCAGCCGCCCAGCGTGATTAGTCTTAAATTGCGTGAAGCCCTCGCTTGGAAAGAGGGCGCTTCGCGGCTTGAATCGCTGCGTCTGGCCGATGGCTCTGCGAATTTAGATGCCTTGGTTTTCCGAGCGGAAGATGACCCACTGCCCGCCACGACCGATTGGTTGCAATGGCGCATGATCGAAGGGGCTATTGGGCGCCTGCCTGATGATTTTTATCGCGGCGTATGGGGGCTTATGGCGCATGCCCCTGCGCTTGTAATTGGCGATCGTTATAACGCGCGCAACGCGCTCGATTGTGCCGTTTGGCGCAGCCAAACCACAGCGGGGGAGAAAAACTTTGCGCTGACAATTGAACACATTTTAAATCGTATTGCCGCACCAGAATATCGGCAATTGGTCATCGAAGGCTTGCAAACCTTAATCCACATTACGGAAAAAAATCCCGGTTTGTGCGTGCAAGATGCTTTGATTATTGATGTGCTCATCGGCCATGCCGTGCGCCTTGCTTGGTGCGAGGGACAGCGCGATGGCCATGCCAGTTATGATGAAGTGCGCGATCAAGCTTGGAAAGCGTTTTATCTACGCCCGCCGCATCAGGTTGCTTATTATGTGACCGAGGCGCTTGAAACCTTGCTCGGCATGGGCGAGGATCGGGCGTTAATCGTAAATGAATCATAACAGGAGGCGGTTTAATGATTCTGGCAGGTGATATTGGCGGCACGAAAACCTTGCTCGCTTTACTGGCGGCATCCGATCAGCGTGTGCTCTGGCAACAGCGTTATGACAGTGCTTGCGTTGCCAATTTCAGCGATTTAGTCACCGAATTTTTGCAGCAAGCCAAACAAGCACTCGCCCCACACATGCCCCAAGGTTTACCGGCCATTGCCGCCGCCGGTTTTGGCATTGCAGGCCCAATTAGTGGCGCATTTGGGGCGCAAAAAGTTAAAGCGACCAATTTGCCCTGGACGCTGGATAGCGCAGAAATTTCGGTGCAGCTGGGCGGCATTCCTGTCGTATTTGCCAATGATTTAGTGGCCAGTGGTACCGCCGCGATTTATGCCCCAGCACCCGCTAAAGTGCCGCTCAATCCCTTTGCGCGGGTGCCCTCCCGCGCGGTGAGTGGCGTAAGCGCCGGGCATGTGGCCGTTATCGCGGCGGGCACCGGTTTAGGCGAAGCCTTATTTTATTATGATGGCACGCGCCACCACCCGATGCCGACCGAGGGCGGGCACAGCGATTTTGCACCCAATAATGCGCTGGAACATGAGCTATGGGCTTATTTGCGGGCAAAGCTTGATGGCCATGTGAGCTATGAGCGCATTTTATGCGGCAAAGGCTTTGTCGATTTATACGACTTTGCCCTTGCCGCTGGGCTGGCCACTGAAACACCCCATATGCAAGCGCGCTTAGCCGATTGCCAAGATAAAAGCGCCGTTATTACCGCACAGGCGGTAGCCGGTAGTGATGCCTTAAGCGAGATTGCTTGTCGGGTTTTTGCCCGTATTTATGGTGCAGAAGCGGGCAACCTAGCGCTTAAATCCTTGCCCATGGGCGGGGTATTTGTGGCGGGTGCCATTGCGGGGCATATTTTGCCCTTTATGCAACGAGAATTTATGCAAGGGTTTTTAGACAAAGGGCGCTTTGCCGAATTGCTAAAACAAATTCCCGTATGGGTGGTGAGCGATCCTGATCTTGCCTTAAAAGGTGCGGCACAATTAGCACGGGCGCACATCGCATGAAGCAAAATAAATCCGTTAACCAAACCAAACTTTGGGGCTTGTATGTGATTACCGATACCGTACGCACCCAGCGAACGGCATTGGTTCTGGCCGTGGGTGCCGCCATTGCAGGCGGTGCGCGCATTGTGCAATACCGCGATAAATCGAGCGATACGGAACGCCGCCTGGCTGAAGCGAGCGCGCTGCGGGCGTTAACTTTGGCGCACAATGTGCTGTTTTTAATTAACGATGATGTGGCACTGGCGCTGGCCGTGGGCGCCGATGGAGTGCATTTAGGCCGAGAAGATGGCGCTATTGCCGCCGCACGCGCCCAGCTGGGTGCCCATGCGATAATCGGCGCATCCTGCTATAACGATTTTGCTTTAGCCGAGCAAGCCGCCCTAGCCGGTGCCGATTATGTGGCGTTTGGCGCTTTTTATCCGAGTAGAACTAAACCCCATGCGGTGCCGGCAACGCCTGAGTTATTGACGCGAGCGCAGGCTGAATTATCGTTGCCCGTAGGTGCTATCGGTGGCATTACGGTTGAAAATGCCCCCTCACTTTTGGCGGCAGGCGCCGATATGCTGGCGGTTATTTCAGCCGTTTTTGCTGCGCCAGATATCCCCAAGGCGGCTCATGCGTTCGCGGCACTGATGCCGGATAAAAACCAAGCTTAGGCGCGGCATTCTTAGCGTTATCGAATTTTTTAGTTTTTGGAGTTGTCATGTCCAGTAATCACAATTTATTTGCGGCGGCCCAGCGGCATATTCCCGGCGGCGTTAATTCACCCGTGCGGGCATTCCGTTCGGTGGGTGGGGATCCGGTGTTTGTTCAACGCGCGGCGGGCGCGTATTTTTGGGATGAAAACGATCAACGCTATATTGATTATGTGGGCTCTTGGGGGCCTATGATTTTGGGGCACGCGCATCCGGTGGTAATTGAGGCGGTGCGCGAAGCGGCATTGCGCGGGTTGTCCTATGGTGCGCCCACCGTGGCAGAAACGCACATGGCGGATGCCATTTGTGCAATTGTGCCCTCCATCGAGATGGTGCGGCTCACCTCATCGGGTACCGAGGCGACCATGAGCGCAATTCGCTTGGCGCGCGGCTACACCGGACGAGATAAAATCGTTAAATTTGAAGGCAATTACCACGGCCATTCGGATTCATTGCTGGTAAAAGCCGGCTCAGGTGCGCTCACGTTTGGCGTGCCAAGTTCCCCCGGCGTGCCCAAGGCCTTGGCCGAGCTCACCCTAACGCTCGAATACAATAACATCGAGCAGGTGCGGGCAACCTTCGCCCAAATCGGGCAAGAAATCGCGGCCATTATCGTTGAACCCGTCGCGGGCAATATGAATTGCATCCCCCCGGTGCCGGGCTTTTTAGAAGGCTTGCGCGCGGTGTGTGATGAATACGGTACGGTGCTTATTTTTGATGAAGTGATGACCGGTTTTCGCGTGGCCTTGGGTGGCGCGCAAGCGCATTTCGGCGTAACGCCCGATATGACAACCTTGGGTAAAATTATCGGCGGCGGCATGCCCGTGGGCGCTTTTGGTGGCAAGCGCGCTATTATGGAGCATATCTCCCCGTTGGGGCCGGTGTATCAGGCGGGCACGTTATCGGGCAATCCTGTGGCCATGGCCGCAGGCTTAGCCACCTTAGAATTACTGCAAGCCCCCGGTTTTTACGATCAACTAACGGCTAAAACGACCGCGCTGTGTGAAGGGCTGGCCGCCGCCGGAAAATCTGCCGGTGTGCCGGTGGTAACCCAGCAGGCGGGCGGAATGTTTGGTTTGTTTTTCACCGAAGATCCCGTGACCAGCTTCGCCGCTGCCACGCAGTGCGATACAGCCACATTTAACCGCTTTTTCCATGGCATGTTGGCTGCCGGTGTGTATTTGGCGCCATCGGCCTACGAGGCGGGGTTTGTTTCTATGGCGCATTCAGATGCCGATATTCAAGCCACCCTTGTGCACGCAGAATCGGTATTGCGCGCGCTGTAACAATCAAATAACGAGTATAAGAGCTTAGGCTTATGGCCTTGGATGGAGATTTTTTATGTGCGGAATTGTGGCAGCCATTGCCCAACGGCCGGTTTGGCCTATTTTGCTTGAAGGCTTACGGCGGCTTGAGTATCGGGGCTACGATTCAGCCGGATTAGCCGTGCTGAATGAATCGGGGCAAATAGCCTCCAGTCGGGCGGTGGGAAAAGTTAAAATTCTGGCCGATCAAATTATCGCGTCCAATCAGCAGTCTGCTGATTTACAAGGATTCTCTGGGGTCGCCCATACCCGTTGGGCAACCCACGGCGTGCCCGCCGAGCGCAATGCCCATCCCCACATTGCCGGTGGCAGGGTGGCGGTGGTGCACAACGGTATTATTGAAAACCATGCCAGTTTGCGCGCTGAATTACAGCAAGCGGGGCGGGTATTTGTATCTGATACCGATACGGAAGTCATTGCCCACTTATTGGATCAAAATCTTGCGGCAGGGCGTTCGCCAGAGCAGGCTTTTCACAACACACTGGATCGTCTGCATGGCGCGTTTGCCTTGGCTATCTTAGTTAAAGAGGCGCCGGATCAGCTCTTTATTGCGCGCCAAGGCAGCCCGCTTGTCATTGGCGTCGGTATTGGTGAATTATTTGCCGCCTCCGATGCGCTTGCCTTATTACCGGTCACCCAGCGGTTTGTGTATTTGGCCGAAGGGGATCGCGCCGTTTTAACGCGAGATGCTTATTCGGTGGTCAATGCGCATGGTCAAGCCGTCGAACGCCAGATTGTGGAATCAGCCCAGCGGGCTGATAGTGCGGATAAGGGGGGCTATAAGCACTTTATGCTCAAAGAAATTCACGAGCAGCCGCGCGCCATTGCCGATACCTTAGAGGGGCGCATCAGTGATGGGCGGGTGCTGCCCGCCGCATTTGGTGTGGGCGCTGAAACCATTTTGCACGATGTTCAGCGGCTGCAAATTGTGGCTTGCGGCACGAGTTACCA
>DZCK01000121.1 GCA_022730245.1 Halothiobacillus neapolitanus | reverse complement strand
GCATTTGGTTTTTTGGAGATAAAGTCACCCCCATGCTTGCCACTCAACCGGCCAGTACGGCGATTAAAGCGCAGGTGCGCGGCACCGCTGCAAAAATTCGCTCAAACGAGCCCTTCACCGATATTCCTCACGCCCTAATCGCGGCGGCTCAGCACTGGAACACGGGCACTGATCGGAATATTTTGCTTCTATCCGATGGCATGGTCGATATTTCACCCGATAAAAATATCAATGCACGAGCGCAGGCTGAACTCATGAATAAAATCGTGCCGCAACTGCGCGCCGAACATATCCGAGTCCACACCATTGCATTATCAAAGGATGCGGATCGGACGTTATTGGCTAAAATTGCCGCTGATACGGGGGGGATTTTTGTCGAAGCCGATTCGGCCGATGCACTGCAGCGGGCTTTTTTGAAGATTTTTGAGGCCGCAGCCCCGCGTGATGGCTTACCACTCAAAGACAACAAGTTTCTGGTGGATAAATCAGTCAAAGAATTGACGATTCTTGCCTTCCGCAATCAATCCAATCAACCCACGCACCTCAAAACACCTGAAGGCCAAATGGTGGACGAAGCCAAAAGCAAAACGCTTGCCGGTTGGCATTGGGATGCCAGTGGTGGTCGGGATCTGATTACCATCGAACAACCTCAAACTGGTCAATGGCAAATTATTGGCGCACTCGACCCCGATAACCGCGCACTCATCATCACCGACCTTAAGTTAAAAGTAAGTGCCATGCCTACCCGCATGTACCCCGGCGAGCAAATGAGCGGTGAGTTGATGCTCACCAATTTTAATCAGCCCATCACCCAGCCTGCGCTGACACAAGTGATCCAAGCCCGTATTCAAGAGCTCAAAGATCAAGAACTGATTCAAAATATCAAGCTCAACGACCAAGGCGCAGATCCCGACATCATTGGCGGCGATGGCATTTTTAATTTTCAATTGCATTTAATTGATCCCGCTGGCATTTATAGCTTAGTTGCGACGGCCATCAGCCCCACTTTTCAACGCGATTGGCGCCAAAATTTTGCGATGGCAAGCCAGGCACCCATTCAACTCGCTCAAATCAACTCAGTGGCCGCTGCGCCTCAAACCGCAGGTGCCTCAACGCCCACACACCCCCTAACACGCGCAATACAAATCACCCAAGACCCAACCGTCATCGAACCCGGCACCGCGCAAATCGAAGGGCAATGGACCTGCCCGGGGCTTACCCCAGCCACAACAGCGCTTAAAGCCCCGCTCGATCAAACCGTAAGCCAAATCCCCTCGCCCGCACCCGATGGCATTCAATGCACGCTTACCGCCACCCTGCACGCCAAACTCACCACTCATCGGGACATGACGCTTAAATTAGCCCCGTTTATTCTTGCACCAACATCAACAGAACCACCCGCCCCGATGCCCCCAGAAACCAAAATCACACAGGGCTCAGCCGCCCAAAGCACCCCGATCAACTGGTGGCTAATCGGCTCTGCCAATGTCGCTTTATTTTTATTCATCGGGCTGGGCTTTTGGCTGTGGAACCGATCTGCACGCCGCCAAACCATTCAACTGCTTAACGAGGCGAAACCGCTATGACATCCCCCACCGCACCGGCAACTGTGTTGACTCATAGCGTTGCTACGACCCCAGTCTCCTTAAATGAGGGCGGTATGTTCACCCCCAATTGGGCCATCCTCGCGACCGAATTGGCCGTGGTGTTTTTTTTCTTTGCTTTAATCGTGGGCATTATGGCGGTGCTCGCCCGTCAAAGGCGCATTAAAGCGGCGCGAATTTTACTGGATGAACGCGACCGCCTCGCTGAGAGTGCCACCGAAACATTTAATCAACATTGTTTAGCACTTCGCGCCGATCGCCCTCTAACCGAGCAAGAATTAGCCGATTATGAACAGCGAAGTTTTGATTTAGTCGGCGAGTTAATAGCACCCTGGTTAACGCCCACGCCGGATGGCTTGCGTCAAGCCACGCGTGAAATAATGACTCTGCGCCATAACGATTTACATCAAATTGCTGCCATTTTACGCTGCCCAACCGCCCCGTCAGAATCCGCACAAACTGAAACGCCAGCGGTAGCTCAATTACAGCACGAGCTGTCTGCCAGCCTGCAAGCCGAACGTGAGCGAACAGCCCAATTAGCCGAGGCATTGAAATCGGTGAGTATTATCGTGGGCGAATATGGCCGAAAATTCGGCGTGGACGCCGATTTCAAAGTACCCAAAATTCTACGCGCCTTGCTCTATCTGCAAGCAACCGATGCGGGTTTAGACACCCATGCGGCAAAGCAAAGCGCCGATGAGGCCATGGCCAACGGCATTATTTTTACAGGCGATGAGGATGAAACCACACCAACAAGGGATGCCATACTCCGCCCCGCACCACAATCAACGACAATCGAAACAGATCAATTACTTGAAGCGACAAGCTTAAGCACCCAAACACCCGATCCGCTCGAACCCGCCCCAATGAAACCGGCGCCAAAACCCGCATCGCCAAAAGCCAAGCCGGCCAGCAGCCCCCTCATCGATGAAGCCGCTCCGGCACAACACAACCCAAATGGAACGATGCCGACCAAACCGCCCATGGACGAAACTTTAATTGATTTAGATGAAATTGAGCTACCCAAACCGATAGAAAACACCACCGACTTTAATCTTGATTTAGATGATATTGATGCGCTGCTTGATGCAGAAATTGCCCGGCAACAAACGGCAACACCGCCGGACCTCAAAATACGCCCCACACTTGATGACGATGAACTGGATTTAAGTAAAAAACCCACCTAATTTAATCCTAAACATTCCCCAAAGGCACCCTATGAATCTCAACACCCCCTGTGTAAGCCGCGCGATTAATTACCCCTTGGCACGAACCTTCAAACAAAAAATCTTGCAGACGGCCTTAATCGCGCTCACTTTGAGCTTCATGAGCGCTGATGGTTTTGCTGCCAACACCGATCGGGTCACCGCTGCCCATTTAATGGTTAACTTGAACACCTCCAGCTGGATTCAAGATGGCAGCGGCAGCAAAATCATTTATGTTTTTTTTGATCCTAACTGCCCGTATTGCCACAACGTTTATGATTCGTTAATTAAAATCCGCAAAACGCTGCCAGATCTTCAATTTCGCTGGGTGCCATTAGCGCTGCTCGGCGGCACGTCTCCGGGTAAAGCCGCCGCAATCATTCAAGCCCCAAATCCTTTGGCCTCATTTAATCTCAGTGAACGCAATTACGGCTTTTTAGATAACGATACCGGCGGCGGCATTCAACCGGCCAAACACATCGCCGATGCAACCCAATCGGTACTCGATGAAAATTTATCAATTATTCAGGGGGAAAACCTTGCGGGAATCCCAGTGGTCGTATTTCAAGCCACCGATGGCAAACCGTTTTACTTTATGGGGCAGCGCACACAAGCACAATTGCAAGAACTGCTGGCTTTTGTCGCATCAGGTAACTTTGGTGGCGGCACGGCAATAAAACCTCATAAATAAGAGCATCCAACCCAAAGAAAAAGCCCGAAAACTCGGGCTTTTTTTAGATGAGCCCACTAAGAGGGCAAAACAATCACAGGGATAATTACAGTGATTTTTTGCAGAAATACCAATCAACACACTCAAACTCACCGCTGTTAAACCGTGCTTCTGCCTCAGCGGCGGTTGCCGGTGGGGGCACAATCACTTTATCGCCCGGCACCCAACCTGCTGGCGTTGCAACGCCATGCTTGGTTGAAGTTTGCAGTGCTTTAACCAAACGCAGAATTTCAGGAATCGAACGGCCATTGCTCATCGGGTAATACAGCATGGCACGCAATACACCTTCAGGATCAATCACAAACGTGGCGCGCACCGCTTGAGTATCAGATGCACCGGGATGCACCATGCCAAAGGATTTAGCGACCGTCATCGACAAATCAGCAATAATTGGGAAGGTAATTTCAACGCCAAATTTTTCTTTGATGTTGCGATCCCAGGCAATGTGCGAGTAGTGGCTATCAATCGATAAGCCCAACAGTTCACAGTTGATTTCACGAAACTCGGGGTGTGCCAGCGCAAATGCGGTGAACTCGGTGGTGCACACCGGTGTAAAATCCGCAGGATGTGAGAACAATACCAGCCATTTGCCTGCGTAATCGTTCAGTGTTTTGCGACCGTAGGTGGTTGGCGCATCAAATTCTGGGGCGCGCTCATTTAAACGTGGTAAAGAAATTGAAGTTTCGCTCATCGTCAGTACTCCTAAAGGTTAAACGCGGGAAATTCCGCTTGCCTTACGGCATCACCCACAGTGTGGCTGTGGTATCAACAAGTCGATGTCTTGCTGCGGAATTAAATTTACCAATACCCAATCAATAAATAAAATGAATTATTCCTATCAGGATCATAGCCAATTTCTATTAGAAAATTGAACACTAAATTAAAAGACAAAAACGCAAAGAACATCAAGCCAAGACAACAAACTAGGCAGGCAAGATGACCACCGAATGACAAACAACGTTCCAAGCGAAAACGCCATTGGTTAAGGAGCCTCTAATTATCGATAATCAAAGGCTCTGGTATCAAGCGAACCCCATACCGATTCAGCACATCCGCCTGAATTTGTTGCGCCAAGCCCCATAGATCCGCCCCCTTAGCCCCGCCCAAATTAACTAAAACCAAGGCATGTTCGGCATAAATACCTGCGTTGTTGTGGCTAAATCCCCGCCAACCTGCCTGTTCGATAAGCCAGCCCGCTGAAAGTTTCGATTCACCCCTCTGCGCATTGCTCATGCCCTGAGGATAAACCGGCAAATCGGGCCAACGTTGTTTTAATGCCGCCGCAAAAGAATTTAATACCACAGGATTTTGAAAAAAACTCCCCAAACTGCCCAAGTGCGGCTCACGCCAATCCGGCAGCTTTTGCCGCCGAACCCGGGTTACAATTTGAGCTAAATCACAGGGTGTCAGTAAGCCTAAAGGGCGCTGCACCTCATGCATAAAGGCATCTGCCGCTTGAGCCAAACCGGGATAATTCAGT
>DZCK01000250.1 GCA_022730245.1 Halothiobacillus neapolitanus | reverse complement strand
TTATGCAATTCAATGCGGCAGGTGTCACGATGCTGATCGCCACGCACGCGCTGGATTTGATTGATGCGTTTGATGCGCCGCGCTTGTTGTTGCGTGATGGGCGTTTGACGACGGAAGGTTTGTGATGATGAAACGTCAGCAGCATGCCCAGGGTGCAACGCGTCAATTGGGGCTTAAAACCCGTTTTCAGGCTTGGCTCGATCATCACCGTGATAGTTTTCAGGATGCGCTGCGCCGCCTCGTGCGCCGCCCTGTCGGGCAGCTTTTAAGTATGTTGGTGATTGGTTTAAGCCTGACCTTGCCGATTACTTTGCTGCTGACGCTGCATTCTGCACGCCTCGGCTTGAATGGCTGGTCACAGGAAATGGGTGTGGTGCAAGTATTTCTGCATCCCGCCACCGAGAAGTCGGTTAGCACGGGCGGGACTGGAGCCGAAGGACTGCTTAAAGAGTTGCAAACTGATCCTCGTTTGCGCGAAGTGCGCCTGATTCCCCCTGAAGAAGGCTTGAAGCAGCTTGCTCAGCTCCATCAATTCGATAGCCTTTTGTCCGAGATGAAGAACAACCCCTTGCCCAGCGTGATTGAAGTCTATCCGCAGCGTCCTGAGGAACTTGAAACGCTACGCAGCGAACTTGCCGCTCGTCCTGAAGTGGCTTCAGCACGCATTGATGCGCAAGCGGTTGAGCGTTTGCATGCCCTGATTGAATCGGCGGAGCGATTATTAGCGCTGTTTTTGTTGATGCTGGTGCCGACGTTAGCGATTACCGTCAACAACACAATCCGCCTTGAACTAGAACACCGTGTGGATGAAATTCGCTTATTGCAGCTGATTGGCGCGACAGCGAGTTTTATCCGCCGCCCCTTGCTTTATGTGGGAGGCTTGCTCGGTCTAGGAGGCACATTGATGGCCCTAGTGATGACTTTGTTTTCAGCCCAAGCCTTGAGCGAAGCTTTTAGCCAAGTGGGTTTTGCCATGCCCCTAAGCTCTGCGCCGGCCTTGCTTTTGCTTGCTGCGCTGCCACTTGGATTCGTGCTGGGCGTGTTTTCAGCTTGGTTGGCGAGTGCAGTGCAAATGCGGCAAATTCGGGTGGTTTAGTACGTTTTTTTGAATTTTCAATGAACTCTATGCAAGGTCTAGCACTCTTAT
>DZCK01000249.1 GCA_022730245.1 Halothiobacillus neapolitanus | reverse complement strand
ACCCAAGCCGCCCCCGTATTTGATAGGTGGATAGCGATATTAAACGCTGATGAAAAACACAACGCTGAATGCGATGTGCTTTTAGCGTTATGTGTTACCAGTGATTATGTTTGCAGCAGCGCAAGAGAGGCGCGGGAAAGAAGGCGAAGAAACAGGCCGCACGCCATGAAGGCGCTAACACAAATAGCCAAGGCTAAACATTCGCTAGGCATGATTGAAAACTCGAATAAAACCAAATTAATCAATTGTCTAGATGAAATTGAATCCGATATAAAAAGCGTTTTTATTGAAAAATCGGACAGGGTGCAAAAGTCTAATTGGCAGGATTGGGCGCGCTTTTTTCATAGGCAGCTTTGCGAACTTAAACATAGAAAAACCCCATATAGCAAGCCGCTAGAGCTAAGAGAATCCGATTGGGTTTTAATTATTCATGCCGCGATAGGCGACTATGTCAGTAGAGACGCGGTTAAAAACTGGCTAAACAGGGAGGGCGTACCGCTTAAATACTAGCAATCATGGCCTATTTTTGGTGCGTTTTTGGCCAAAAATAAGCCGGTTACAGAGTAAAACCCAATCCCTAGCATTGGCTCCTGTTGTCCCACAGGAGCCAGAAATGACCAATAAAGCATTACGCCTGCCCGCCGTTATCGAAAAAACCGGCCTATCACGTTCATCCATTTACCGCCTGATTCAAGACGGCAAATTCCCGCCACCGGTCAAGCTATCCGCCCGCGCGTCCGCTTGGTTCGAGCATGATATTAACGAATGGCTTAGCGACCTGCCTAATAATGCCGCCGCCATTTATAAAGACGCGCGCCGCTTACTGACTAAAGCGGGGGCGTGATTATGGAGCGCGCACAAAAAAAGCCAGCGGGGCAAACGCTGGCAACAAGTAACAAAAAACAGTCAAGCGATTATAACCATAATGCCCGCCAAGATTATGAATTTATCGGCATTGATGGCCTATTAAGCCGCTTGGATGGCGTGAAGAAAACCGGCGCTAATCGCTGGACAGCCAAAAGCCCGACCCGTAACGAGCGCACCGCCAGCCTATCCATTAAACAAACCGAAGATGGCCGCGTGTTGCTGCACGATTTTGGCGGCAGCGATGCCGCCGAGATTCTAGCCGCACTAGGCATTAGCTGGAT
>DZCK01000248.1 GCA_022730245.1 Halothiobacillus neapolitanus | reverse complement strand
GGCACCGTTCAGATGAGTTTGCAGCCGATTTCCCTAAAGTCCGACAGGCTCCTAGGCCTGCGCCGACCGTGGGAAACTGCGCTACGCCGCGCCGGTATCGAGGGGATCCGCTGGCATGACCTGCGCCATACTTTTGCCAGCCTGATGCTCAAAAGCGGCGCGTCACATATCGAGCTTGCCAAGCTGACCGGACACAAAGACCTTAAAAGCCTGATGCGCTACGCCCACATATCGCCCGAGCATTCCAGTGGCCTTGTCGCCAAGATGCTAGACACGATATTAACCAAAGCTAAAAAGTGATTGCACTACCTGCTATCATAAAGCCATGAACAGCAAACACCGTAAAACGCTAGAAGCTATCTTTTCCGACCCGGTGAATGGCGCGATGGAGTGGGCACGCATTGAAACCTTGTTGCGTGCAATGGGGTGCAAGGTTATCGAGGGTTCGGGTTCGTCCGTCACCTTTGAGAAAGACGCTATCCGCGCCCACTTTCACCGCCCCCACCCGGATAAGGAAGCCTTGCGCTACCGCGTGCGTGCCGTTCGTGACTACCTGCAAACCCTAGGAGTTAAACCGTGAACACCATGACTTACAAGGGCTACACCGCCCGCCTTGATTATGACGATGAAGACAAGTTGATTGTTGGCCGCATCTTGGGCATTTGTGACATCGTGAGCTTTCACGGTGAAGCCGTCACCGAGCTGGAACATGCGTTTCATGAGGCCGTAGATGATTACCTAGAAGCCTGCGCCAAGCTAGGGCAAGCGCCCAACAAACCCGCCAGCGGCAAACTCATGTTACGCATTCCGCAAGAGGTACACCGCGCCGCACTGGTTGCCGCGCAAGCCTCTGGCAAAAGCCTGAATCAGTGGGCAGCGGAAACAATAAATAAAGCCGCAACCCAATAAAAACAAAACCCACCAACGGGCAAACGCTGGCGGGCTTCTAACCAATCGCAAAAAGAGGGTTTGCACATGGCTGACACGAAGAATACAGGCTACAACGCCAAAAGTTGTAACGCTTTAGAAAAGCCCTTTTATTATCCAATCGAGGCGGCTATCCGGTGGTGCGGGTTGGCATCACCCTGCTATCGGTGAACGATGCCTTTGGCCGCATCAGCCTAAAGTGGGAAGAAATTGACAAAATACACCC
>DZCK01000120.1 GCA_022730245.1 Halothiobacillus neapolitanus | reverse complement strand
CAATCAGTTGGGCGCCAAAATGGGTCAGCGGGGTTTGGGATAAGGCTGCCGTAACTTCCGATTCTGTCGCGGTTTCGGCACTTGGCTCGCTCGGGTTTTGCTCCGCCAAAATTAACGGTGCGACGATGGCTTGCGATGTGGCAGGCTGCTCGTCTATTTCGCTGGCATTGAGTTCGGTTCGAACCGGTGTGCCTTCGGGTGCTTTTGCCTGCAACCATTGGGTGGCGAGGCAGTAAAAATCTCGCTGCACCTGAAGTAAATCGATCTGCTCGATCGTATCACCCAAATTTTCAATGGTGATAATCAGGCTAGCGCTCGGCATAGATTCAGATGACAGGGTACGAATACTAAATTTCCGCCAGACGATGCCATGCGCGCCAAGCTTAAGCCGCCGCACGAAGATGAGTTCATCACGAATGCCGCTGGCTAAATCGTCCAGACTTTTCTGATCGTTAATAAGGCAATCCATCGGGTCATCTTGTCCTGCCACGGGCAGCATGAGTATCGATATAGGGCGGGCAATGAGCTCTTCGCGCGCGGCATGAAATAGCTGCGTGCAGCGGCGGTTGATGTTGCTGATAAGCCAGGGCGCCTCGGGCGTTACTCGGGTGGCGATAGCCAAGCCAAGGGTGGGGATTTGCTCCCAGAGCTGCGCTAATTGATCGCGCTCGATTTGTAGCTGATGCAGCAATTGTTTGCGCTGAACCCGCATAATTCGCCACAAAAAAAATAAGGAAAATATTAAGGCAAATACACCCACCAAGGCCGCAATTGCCAACAATTGCCGAGTTTGGCGTAGGGGTTGCAATACATCATCTTGTGCCACAGCCGCCCAAAGTACCGCAGAAATTTCGGGGATGTTTGCGCTGGCGTACCACAGGGTTTGCCCATCACACATTTTGTGGCCACGGGCAATGGTATTAACCCCGGGCAGGCGCTCAGCGGCATCATGGGCAGCGGGGTTTTCCTTGGCGGGCGATGGGTGAATGCAGGCCCATTGAGTGGCAGTTAATGCCTGCACGCCGGCATTTGATGGGGCTATGTTGGGTGGCGGCGCAAGCAAGGATGTGGCCGCCCACTGCGCGGGATGATCGTCACTTGGCGTCATTAAAAGCAGGGTTTGCGCGCTGCTTTGCACGGCATTCAATGTGCTCGGGTCGCCGGAGGGTGCAAGCGCTTGCGGGTTAAGCTGCGCATAAAACACAAGATACCAGGGCCCGCTACTCACCTCTTTTTGATTTAAAAACACGGGCAAAATCCAGTAGCAATCGCCGCCCGGTCGGCCCGGTGTCAATTGGCAGCTAAATTGCACTTTAGAAGTGGCTGCGGCCTGCTCAAACAGCGCATCGGGTGCTTTGGGCACGTTTTTGGCACCCCATTGTTCAGCCTTGCGATGATCCGAGTCGAACACGGAAACTTGCGCGAAGGCGGGGCGATCAATTAAGGCGGCAAGTGCGTTTTGTGTTTTGGCCGAAGGGCTTTGATTGGCCAATAGCCTTTCAACCAAACGTTCAGGCTGTGCGGCCAGCTCGGCCACGATTTGGCGGCGAACCTCAAGCCAATCGTGAATACGTTTGCTGTGGGCTTGCGCCTGTGCGACTAAAGTGGCTTGTGCCTGATTGAGTAAAACAGGGCGATATTCACGCGTGGCAAAAGACACCATAAATACTTGCAAAAGCAAGGTCATACCGATAAAAAGAATGAGCCCTCCCCACCAAGTCCGCGTTTGATCGGCGAGCCCGATGGATTGATGCCATGCAACAGCATTTGAGCCTTGAGATCGCTCAAGCAATAAAAACAGCAGCCAAGCGGTGATGAGGATAAAAATGCCGCCAACAACCAGCCCGGCAGCAGAGATGGTCCAGCGTTCACCCCCTAGGCTGTGTAAAAGCCATTGCATTAGGGCGATCCACAGCGCGGCGGCGCCCATGTAGGCCAGCACCCAGCGCAGTGAAACCCGTTCGATCAGGGGGGGGCTCATGGGGCGTTAAGCCGCTAAGGTTTCACGCAGGGCATTCAAGCGCGCCAGCGTTTTGGCTTGGCCAAACAAAGCCAAGGTAACGCCTAAGCTTGGCGAGGCGGTTTGCCCCAGCAAAGCCAACCGCAGCAAGGGGCCGACTTTACCGAGCTTGAAGTCCAGCGTTTGTGCCACTTCTTTCACACAATGATCGAGCGCGGCCTCATTTTCCCACACCTCCGGTGCGGCCAGCGCCATGGCCAATGCCGATAAAATACTCGGCGCATCACCATCCAGCTTGGCCAACGCGGCGGCATCATAGCCGGTCAACTCCTGATAATAGGGTTTGGCCTGCTCGGCCATTTCAACCAAGGTGTGCGCGCGATCGGCATAGGTCGTCACAATGCGTGAAGGATCGGGCCCACCCGCTGCCGCAGGATCAATACCGAGCCGACCTAAATGCCAGCGCAGCGCCAGCGCGGTGTGTTCCGCAGGCTGTGTTTTGAAATATTGCTGATTGAGCCAACGCAATTTATCGGGGTTAATACTAGAGGCGGATTGATTAATATCGGTGATGTCAAAGAGCGCCACCATCGCCTCGCGGCTGAACAGCTCCTGATCGCCGTGCGACCAACCCAAGCGCACCAAATAATTGAGCAGCGCTTCGGGCAAATAACCCTCTTCCCGATACTGCATCACACTCACCGCACCGTGGCGCTTCGATAATTTGGTGCCATCGGGCGCGTGAATCATGGGTAGGTGCGAAAAATGCGGCGGCGTCACGCCGAGCGCACGATACAGGTTGATTTGCCGGGGGGTGTTATTGAGATGATCGTCGCCACGAATCACATGCGTGATGCCCATATCCCAATCATCAACCACCACGGTTAGGTTATAAGTTGGGCTGCCATCGGAGCGGGCGATAATCAAATCATCCAGCTCACTATTTTGTACAACCACGCGCCCGCGCACACCATCGTCAATGACCACCTCGCCATCCAAGGGGTTACGAAAGCGCACCACGGGCGGCACGCCAACGGGCGGGGTGCCGGTAAAATCGCGATAGCGATTATCGTAGCGGGGTTTTTCGCCCCGAGCCATTTGCGCTTCTCGCAGGGCATCCAGCGCTTCGCGGCTGGCATAACAATGGTACGCATGACCACTGGCCATGAGCTGCGCAATCACAGCGTGATAGCGCGCCATGCGTTCAGTTTGATAAAACGGCCCCTCGTCATACTCAAGATTGAGCCAAGCCATGCCCTCTAAAATAGCATTGACTGATTCCGGCGTTGAGCGCTCCCGATCGGTATCCTCAACCCGCAACACAAATTGCCCCCCATGTTTGCGCGCAAATAAATAGCTAAATAAGGCGGTACGTGCGCCACCAATATGCAAAAAACCGGTCGGCGATGGGGCAAAACGGGTGCGAACTGTCATGAAAACCTCAGAAAAAAAGGCCCCTTCAAGCGCAATCAACCGGTGATTGGCCAAGAAAACCCCAACAAAAATTTAAGAAAAACTTGGGGGATGATAGCGTAAAGTAGCAGGCTTGGTTACCTCTGCTGCTTGCCTCGGCGCGGCATGCCCGCAGACTAACCCGATGAACCATCGTATCGCCGATGCCACCCCATCCACTCTACCTACGGTCCTCTGGCATGAAGCTTTTATCCTCGATTCGCGCCGTGTTAACCCCTGTTTTAATTACAGCGGGGCTCTTGGGTGGTTGCGCGGGGTTTGCCTTGGCCGACACCCCGCCGATTGATGCCACAACTGCGCCCGAATTAAGCTGCGCAAACGCCCGATTTGTTAAATCCATCACCTTAGCGCGCGCGTTGATTCCCGCGCCGCCTCAAGATGTACTGAATTTAGGCGCCATGCTGGGGGATGATATTGCGAGTGCCCTCGAACAGACGGGGCGTTTTACCGTCGTTTTAACCGCGCCGACCCGCAGCCTTGGCTTGGAGCCGGCCATTGATGCCTTTAGCCGCGAACAAACGCCTTATTTTGTTCGCTTAAGCGGGCATAATTTCGGCGTCACAGGGCAATCAAGCGCGTGGGATTTTCTTGGCCCCCGCATCAATCCGCGCGGTGGCGCCCTCGATATTGCTTTATTTAATGGGCAAACACCGCGCGCCATAGCCAACACCGTGTTGAATGCCGCACCCATTCAAGCAGCGCTATTTACCCCGCCCCTTGATGCTCGGGGCGCCCAATTTGCGGCAAGCCCTTATGGGCATGAGATGCACCTGCTCGCCTTGAAAGCCGCCCAGTGGATTGATGACGAATTAAAGTGTGCGCCACTGTGGGGGCAGGTTATCGCACGCACAGGCACTGAACTCACCATCAATCGGGGGGCAAAGGATGGGTTACGCATGAGTGACCGCATTCAAGTGTTGCAACGCAGCGATCCACTCATGCCGCTGGGGCAAACGCATCTGCCCAACCGCTATTTAATGCAACGAATCGGCCAGGCCAACATTGCCTATTTGGGTGAACGCACGGCAATTATTCGTCTATCGGGCGCAAGTGCCGTGCAAGTGGGTGATGTGATTCAAGTGGGTGATGTGATTCAAGCGGGGCAATAGCCGAGTGAATCGGGGTTAACTTATTTTCTTTTAAACATCTTCAGGGCATTGATCCGCGAACGTTTGCATTAATATCGGCTCGCCGATGAGATAACCTTGAATGTGCTGCACACCTAGGGCGCGGACACAGTCCAGCACAGCCGGGGTTTCTACCCACTCGCCGATGGTTTGCGCCTTCATCACCATCGCCACTTGCACAATAGCGGTCACAATGACTTTGGCGACGGCATCTTCTGTCACATCGCGAATCAGCTTGCCATCAATTTTCACAAAATCGGGTTTGAGTCGACGTAAAAACTCAAACGAGAGCAAACCGCCGCCAAAATCATCCAAAGCGATTTGGCAGCCCAAATCCCGCAGGCCGTTCATTGAATCTAGAACCAATTCAAAATTGGTGATGGCGGATGTTTCGGTAATTTCAAAGCAAATCAACGCAGGGTTGATGTTAAATTCACGGAATACGGCGCGAATAAATACATTAATTTGCGGGTCCTGCACCGTGGCGCCCGACAAATTAATGGCGATTAATAAAGGCTGCGGACAATGGGTTAAAAATTCGCAAGTTT
>DZCK01000247.1 GCA_022730245.1 Halothiobacillus neapolitanus | reverse complement strand
AAATGCCCAAGGTGGGGCGTTGGGCGCTCAGGCGTTGGTGCAGGGCTTGCAGTTCGTGCTGAAGGAATGGATACGTTTGTTCATCGTAGGCGCCAATCGGTGCGCCGAGCACGATGAGCAGGTCGACATCCATAAGTTGCGTTGCATCCAGCGTGTCGATGCCCGCATCAAGGATATGCGCCTTGTAGCCGTTGCGTTGCAACATGGGCTGGATGTGTCCGAGGTCTTCAAAATGCACATGGCGGATGGCAATTGCGGTTTTCATCATTCATCTCCTTGGGTTGGCCAATAATAGCTATCGGGCAGGGGTCGCGCGCCGAAAATGGCTTGTCCGACACGCACGGTGGTTGCGCCTTCTTCTATGGCGGTTTCAAAATCACCTGACATGCCCATGGAAAGCTCGTGCATGGACATGCCGGGTGGAAGGTGATCTAACAGTTGATCGCGCAGGGTGCGCAGGGCAGCAAAACATGGGCGAACTTGGGCGCTGTCGGCGGAAAACAGCGCCAGCGTCATCAAGCCTTGCACGCGCAGAGCGCTGTAAGGGCGCAGGGCTTGCACAAAGTCGGCGACATAGGCGGGCACAAGGCCAAACTTGCTGCGCTCGTTGGACGTGTTGACTTGCACCAGCACGTCCAAGCCGCGACCTTCGATTTGCAAGCGGCGTTCCAACGCCTCAGCGACGCGCAAGCTGTCCAATGCTTGAAATTCGCTGGCGAAGCGAGCCACTTGTTTGGCTTTGTTTGTTTGTAGGTGACCAATGATGACCCAGTCCAAATCAGGCAGGGCTTGGTGTTTTTCAAATGCCTCTTGCACCTTGTTTTCGCCAAAACTGCGATAACCCGCTGCATGGGCGGCGCGTATTTTGGCAGGTGTCACGGTTTTGCTGACGGGCAGGAGTCGCACGCTCTCCGGCGAGCGCCCGGTACGCTTACATGCGGCGGCAATGCGCGCTTCAACGGCGTGTAGGCGGGATTGAATGGCAAGTTCAAGCTCGTGATTGGGTGTTTGCATGGCAGTTTCGCTGGTGTGGTGTGCTATGGTTTCTTTTGATTTAGCCAAAAACTAACATTGTCATAGGACAAAGTAAAGATGAGCGAGCAGAACGCACAGACGATTTTTGAAGCACTTCGCCAGCAGATTCTTGCGGGGGAATTACCCGCGG
>DZCK01000246.1 GCA_022730245.1 Halothiobacillus neapolitanus | reverse complement strand
GTTTAGAGTGAAAATTACCCTAACGGCTGTCCAAGTTCATTAGACCATTACACTCGGACGGCTGTCGCAAAAAACGAAGCAAGGAGCAAAACGATGCGTAATTTGGTGGTGATTTTGGGCGATCAACTCGATCGCCACAGTGCTGCATTGGATGGGTTTGATCCTGCGCAAGACATGCTTTGGATGGCCGAGGTCGCGGAAGAAAGCACGCATGTCTGGTCGCACAAAGCGCGCATTGCCGTGTTTTTATCCGCCATGCGGCATTTTGCCGATGAGCTGCGTACACGTGCTTGGCCGCTGGAATATCTTGCGCTTGGTGAACATCAGTACCCCGATTTAGCCTGCGCCTTGAACGCAAGCCTAGCGCAGCACCAGCCTAGCGCCGTGCGCATGGTGCGGGCAGGGGATTATCGTGTGCAGTCAGCCATTGAGGCCACTTTGCAAGCCGCCGGTGTTCCTCTTGAGATCGCTCCAGATCGGCATTTTATAAGCAGTCTTGAGGCGTTTTCCGCATGGAGCACGGGTCGCAAGCAACTGCGGCTTGAATATTTTTACCGCGATTTACGCAAAAGCACGGGCTTGCTGATGGACGGCGACAAACCTGTCGGCGGGGCGTGGAATTTTGATGCGGATAATCGGGGAGCTTTTGATAAGCGTGGGCCTGGTTTCTTGCCCGAACCACAGCTTTTCCCTCCCGATGCGATAAGCCAAAGTGTTTTTACCTTGGTCAAAGAACATTTTTCCGATCATCCCGGCGAGCTGGACGATTTAGCTTGGCCGGTGACCCCAGAGCAGGCGCAACAGGCTTTGGACGATTTTATTCAGCACCGCCTGCCGCTGTTCGGTCAATATCAAGATGCCATGTGGACGCAAGAGCCGTGGCTTTATCACAGCCGTTTGTCGGTGGCTTTGAATCTGAAGCTGATCGACCCGATGCGCGTATGCCGTGCGGCGGAAGCGGCTTTTCATGTGGGTCATGCACCTCTCGCTGCGGTGGAGGGTTTTATTCGGCAGATTCTGGGCTGGCGCGAATATGTGCGCGGCTTGTATTGCCTCTGGATGCCCGACTGGCTGGATTGGAATGCGCTGGATGCGCATCAGCCCTTGCCCGCGTTTTTCTGGACGGGCGACACCGAGATGGCGTGTATGCGCGATACGCTGCAAC
>DZCK01000119.1:2238-5227 GCA_022730245.1 Halothiobacillus neapolitanus | reverse complement strand
TGCTGGTAACCCTTTTTGTAAGGCATAAACAACCAAAAGGCTGAATCAATCGGCCTTTTTCTAAATCCAGATTTGTGAGGAGGTGAACCATGGCACGGTTTTTTGTCGGCATGATGGGTTTTACCACGATCGAGCTGATGGTCACGCTTACGATTGCGGTGGTTTTGATTGGAATTGCCGTGCCCTCTTTTTCCGCTATGACGGCGCAAAATCGCCTCGCCACCACAGCAAACAACTTGAACTCGGCTTTTTCTCTGGCGCGCCAAACGGCCATTACGCGTAATGCGCCCGTGGCTTTGTGTGCGGGTAATGCCCATAACGGGTGTCATTCAGCCGCCAATTGGGATTGGGCGCAGGGGTGGCTGGTGTTTGTTGATCGGGATCGGGATGGCGCGCGCGATGCGGATGAACCGATTGTGCATGAAGGCGCCGTAAACCCGGTGGGTCTGGTGATTTCGGGCAATACGCCGATGCGCAAGCCCATTATTTTCTCCCCAATGGGTTTTGCCTCACAACCCGGCGGGGCATTCAGTGCGGGCACCATTCGGGTGTGCGCGTCGGCACGCATTCAAAATAACGCACGCGATTTAATTTTATCTAAAACGGGTCGGCTGCGGGTTTCCTCGGTTGATTTGGCCGGTGCGTGCGTTGCGCCTTAACAGTCGGCTCCGCCTTTCGCCCCCTCCCCAACCCCTCCCCACAAGGGGGAGGGGCTAGAAGATGCCCCGTCCGGAGCCTTCTCTCCCTCCCCCGCACGGAGGGCTGTTGAAGCATTTTCTCTCTCCCCTTCATGGGAGGGCTGTTGACGCATTTTCCCCCTCCCCCTTCATGGGGGAGGGCTGGGGTGGGGGTGATAAATTAGCACCGCATCCGCCTTTCGCCCCCTCACCCCAACCCCTCCCCACAAGGGGGCGGGGCTAGAAAAATCCCTGCGCTTTGTGATGAGGGCAAGGCATGGCGAACCCGCACCCACAAGGGGGCGAGGGCTTAATTCAATCGGTGCGCAATCCTAAGGGCGTTCAATTCGGTGTGGGCATTCGCAGTACGGTGTCGGTACCGCTGCCTTCACGCACGATGAGTAATTGTTTGCCATCCGGGCTGTAACTGATGCCTTCCCACTGGTCGATAAAGGGCAGTGCTTGTGATTCTACCGGTGCGGCGAGCGCGCTTTTCCAGCTTGCGCTCGGGGCGCGATGAAAAAAATACAAAGCGCTATAGGTAAGCACAACGAGGGTGCGGCCATCGGGGGATAAGGCCATGTCGGTGGGTTGGTCGGCATAGGGGCTTATGAAGGGATGCAGCAGCCAGCTGATGAAATCGGGCGCGGGGAGTGCCGGTAGGCTGGCGATGAGGCGCGCCGTGGCAACTGGTGCTTGGCGAATTTGTTGGTTGATTGTGATGCGGCTGTTCGGCATTAAGGCGGTGCGGGCGGCAAGGGGCAGTGCAAATAACCGCGCGGGTTTCTCGCGCTTGGTGAGTATCAAAATTTCTTGGCTGCGAGAATCAAATGCCATGGATTCGGCATCAAACCCGCGCTGGCGCGCTGGCGCGCTGGTTTTCCCTTGGTCGCGGGCGTTGGTGGGCGTTTGATCGGGGTAGCGAAACCGCAGCAGGGCGGTGGGGGTGGCGGTGGCATTGGCACCGAGCGTGGCGGGCTCGGGCACGAACCATAGGCGGTAATCCGGCCAGGTGCCGCGATTATCGCCGATGTCGCCGATGATGAGCATCGGTTGGCCGGCAATTTGGGCGGTGGTGATGGCTTCCCAATCGCGCTGTGTGGCGCCGGTTAAGGTTAAGCTGCCTTGTAGTTGATCGGGCAATGCGCCGCCACCGAGCGCAAAAATAATGGGTTGGCTTTTGCGCGATGAGGCGGGCAGGTCGATATTATCGTTGTGCGTCCAATACACGCCGGGGTGGCGTGATGATGGGGCAAGCCCACTGGCCTCGTTAATGGGGGCGGGCAAGCGCGCGTAGTCCATCCGTTCGCTGCCGAGGCTGGTTTGGGTAAATAAAAGCAGCAAAATAATTAAAGCCGCCCCACCTGTGCGGCGGTGGGGCGGCTTGTACGCGCTTAGCTTTGATGCGCGCAAGGGTTACTCGGCGGATTTGCCTTTGGTGTTCAGGCCAAGCAGGGTGTAAGCCGGGCAAAAATTAAACAGGCCGGTGAGTAACGGGATAATTCCGATATAACCCCAGTAGCCAATGCCACCAATATTAAATACCGACAGGGCGATGAGCACTAAGCCCACAATAATACGCAAAATTTTATCGATTGAACCCACATTGGTTTTCATGAGATTGCTCCTAAGTCAGACGGGTGAATAAGCAAAGCGGAGTTTAGGCCACGATGCGGGGGTTATTTAACGCGCGGGTGATCTTTAACTAAATGAATCGCGCGGCCATGTTCAAAATACACGGTGAAGTTGGGGTAAATCCAGCGGGTAATGGGCGGTTGATATTTTGTGCCGCGCACCGGAACAGCGTTTAGTTTTTTAGCCGGCGCACCAAATTTTTGGGTAACTTGGTGCATGCTTAACCCGTGCACGTAATAGGCGTTGCCGGGTTTGGCGTGGTTAATATCGGGTTGCATTAGGGTTTCGGCGGTAGCGGTTTGCGCGCTAAAAATTAATGCACTGCCAAGCGCTGCGGCATAAAGGGCTGTTTTAACGATCCCATGGGCGGGGGTGTGGTGTTGTTCCATAACGAGTTCTCCTTGTGGGGGTTTTTGCATCATAACAGGCCAAGGTGCAGTTCGGCATATCCGAACTGCGTTGGCAGAGTGTAGCGCGGACTGAATCATTTCGGTATTGCGGCGGTCAGAGTAAAGTGCGGACTGTTAAACTGCCTGATGTGCGCGCGCCTCCGGTGATAAAAGGTGATGCCCCCGTCCGCAGTCAAAGCAGCTTTTTAGCCCCCCCTCCTTGCAGGGCAGGCGAATTTAGCCCCGCCCCCTTGCACAGGGCAGGCGAATTTAGCCCCTCCCCCTTGC
>DZCK01000119.1:0-2138 GCA_022730245.1 Halothiobacillus neapolitanus | reverse complement strand
GCGAATTTAGCCCCTCCCCCTTGCGGGGAGGGGTTGGGGAGGGGGTAAAAGTTGGGTGCGGTGCTAAATTTATCACCCCCACCCCGGCCCTCCCCCATGAAGGGGGCGGGAGATAAGGCTTCAACTGGTCTGAGGGAGAAGCGCCTTTTTTAGCCCCAGCCTCCTTGCAGGGCAGGTGAATTTAGCCCCGCCCCCTTGCACAGGGCAGGCGAATTTAGCCCCTCCCCCTTGCGGGGAGGGGTTGGGGAGGGGGTAAAAGTTGGATACGGTGCTAATTTATCACCCCCACCCCGACCCTCCCCCATGAAGGGGGAGGGAGATAAGGCTTCCCCCTTTCATGGGCAGATGAACTAAGCCCCCCATGAAGGGGGCGGGAGGAGGCTTCGCCCTCCATGAAGGGTGCGGGGGGATCAGGGTTAGGCGTGCTAGGGAATTTATTTTTGGGTTGTTTTTAAGCGGATGGTTCTGAATGTTTCGATCTTTTGAATGGATGATTGGCCTGCGCTACACCCGGGCGAAGCGCCGCAATCGGTTTGTGTCGTTTATTTCGGCTACTTCAATTATCGGCATCACCTTGGGTGTCACGGCGCTGATTGTGGTGATTTCGGTAATGAACGGGTTTCAAGATGAGCTGCGCCACCGCATTTTAGGCATGACGGCGCACGCGACCATTAGCGAAAATGGCAGCGCCTTGCAAGATTGGCAAACGCTGGCCGAGCGTGTGAAGGGCGAGCCCGATGTGCTGGCCACTGCACCCTATATTCAGGCCGAGGCGATGCTTTCTGCGCCGCCGAATGTGTCGGGCGCGATTATTCGCGGCATTGAGCCGCAGTATGAAGATGCGGTCACCGACATCGGCAAGCACATGGTGGCAGGCTCTTTAAGCGACTTAAAACCGGGGTCGTTCGGCATTGTGCTGGGCGATGCGCTGGCGCAAAGTTTGGGCGTGGCGGTGGGCGATCAAATCATGCTGATTACCGCGAATGTGGCGGTAACCCCGGTGGGTGGGCTTTTGCGGCAACGGCAGTTCACGGTAGTGGGTATTTTTAAGGTGGGTATGTATGAATATGATCGCGGCTCGGCATTTATTGATCTTGCCGATGCCCAAGCTCTGTTTCGCATGGGGGATGGCGTCACCGGGCTGCGCTTGAAGCTGGATGATATGTTCCGTGCGCCTTGGGTAGCGCGCGATTTGAACTTAAAGCTCGGCAGCCCCTATGTTGCGACCGACTGGACCCAAGCCAACGGCAATTTTTTCCGCGCGGTGCAAACCGAACGCACGGTGATGTTCATCATTCTCTCGCTGATTGTGGCGGTGGCGGCTTTTAATATTGTGTCCACCTTGGTGATGGTGGTTACCGACAAGCGCGGTGATATTGCCATTTTGCGCACCTTGGGTGCCAGCCCCGGCAGTATTATGCGTATCTTCTTGATTTCTGGCACCATTATTGGCTTGGTTGGCACGGTAATTGGACTGGGCTTTGGGGTGCTCATCGCCTCGAATGTGGAAACCATCGTGCCGTGGATTGAACATTTAACCGGCACGCAATTTATGCCAGCCGATGTGTATTACATCTCCGAGGTGCCCTCACGCCTGGATTGGAACGATGTGTGGCATATCGGCGCGATGGCGTTTGGGCTCTCATTTTTAGCCACCATTTACCCCGCGTGGAGCGCCTCGCGCGTGCAACCGGCCGAGGCCTTGCGTTATGAATAAACCGCACCCCAATATCGTGCTTGAAACCCGCGCCCTGCACCGCACCTACCGCGAAGGCGATCTCATTGTGCCGGTGCTCAAGGGGATTGATTTTGCTGTTAAAAAAGGCGAGATGCTCGCGATTGTCGGCGCCTCCGGTTCGGGGAAATCGAGCCTCATGCAGTTGATGGGCGGGCTCGATCAACCCAGCAGCGGTGAGGTCTGGCTCGCGGGGCATTTGCTCTCGGCCGAAAGCGAGGCCGCACGCGGCACCTTGCGTAATCAGCATTTGGGGTTTGTGTATCAGGCGCACCACCTGCTGCCCGAATTTACCGCGCTGGATAACGTGGCCATGCCGCTTTTAATTCGCCGCCTGCCGCGCAAGCAGGCGCACGACCGCGCGCGCGCCTTGCTGGATGCCGTGGGGCTGGCGAGCCGCGCC
>DZCK01000118.1:1290-5256 GCA_022730245.1 Halothiobacillus neapolitanus | reverse complement strand
AGCCAATAACGCCCCCCCCCCCGGAATACCCCGCATCGCCCTCACCAGTGGCGAGCCTGCCGGTATTGGGCCTGATTTATTGCTCGCGCTCGATCATAAGCAACACCCCCATGTTGAGCTTGTAATTTTGGGCGATCGCAGGCTATTTGCCGAGCGCGCGGCCTTGCTCGACCACGCATTTAATTTGCCCGAGTACGATGCGCAATTACCCGCTCAAGCCGGGGAAGTGCGTTTTCTGCATTGCCCCACCGCGCAACCCGTTCACGCGGGTACGCTCAACCCAAACAATGCGGGCTATGTTTTAACGTTGCTCGATCGCGCGGCGAGCGGGTGTCAATCGGGGGAATTTACCGCGATGGTGACCGCCCCCGTGCACAAAGGGGTGATTAATGACGCGGGCATTGCGTTTACCGGCCACACCGAATATCTAGCCGAGCGGGTGGGCGGACATCCGGTGATGATGCTCACCGCCAACCGCCGCCCCATGCCTTTGCGCGTGGCTTTAGCGACAACGCACCTGCCCTTGGCGCAGGTGTCGGCGGCAATCACGGTTGACGGCCTAATAAAGGTCATCCGCACTTTACATCACGAGCTTCAGCGGTGGCTTAACCTTCAAAGCCCCCGCATTTTGGTTTGTGGGTTAAATCCGCACGCGGGCGAATCGGGGCATTTAGGCCATGAGGAAATTGACATCATCAGCCCCACCCTTGAAACGCTGCGCACTCAGGGCATCAGTCTTATCGGCCCCTTACCGGCCGACACCTTGTTCACCCCGCAGTATTTGGATCACGCAGATGCGGTACTCTCGATGTACCACGATCAAGGCTTGCCCGTGTTGAAATACGCCGGCTTTGGCGAAGCGGTCAACATCACGCTCGGGCTGCCCATTATTCGCACCTCGGTCGATCATGGTACGGCGTTGAGTTTAGCGGGCACCGGCAAAGCACAGGGCGGCTCCTTGAATGCGGCCATTGCAGCGGCTCAATCGCTGGCATTAAGCAGGCATCGCCCATGAGCAAATTAGCCATGAACAAATCGACCATGAGCAATCCGCTTGCGCCCGCAAGCACAGCCGAAACCAATCGCTATGGCGTGCAAGATGGCCACCGCGCCCGCAAACGCTTTGGCCAGAATTTTTTAACCGATGAGGCCGTCATCGCGCGCATCGTAGCCGCTATTCAACCGCGTGCCACCGATCGCATGATTGAAATTGGCCCAGGCCTAGGCGCGCTCACCTGCCAGCTCATTGCGCTGCTCGATGCGCTCACCGTGGTTGAGCTCGACCGCGACATCATCCCCAAGCTGCAAGCGCAGTGCGCCCTACAAAAAACAGCGCACACACCCAGCGGTGCACACAAGCTCACGATCTTGTCGCAAGATGCCCTCACCCTCGATTTAACCCCATTGGCAACGCTCGGGGCGCTGCGTATCGCGGGCAACCTGCCCTACAACATTGCCACCCCCTTGATTTTCCACCTGTTAGATCAGGCAGCACACATCACCGACATGACCTTTATGCTGCAAAAAGAAGTGGCGCTGCGCCTAGCGGCGATGCCCGGCAACCGGGATTATGGCCGGCTCTCGATCATGGTGCAGACGATCGCCCAAGTTGAACTGCTGTTTATTGTGCCGCCCGAGGCCTTCAACCCGCCGCCGAAAGTCGATTCAGCCATCGTGCAACTCACCCCTCGCGCGCAGCCCTTGGTCGCCCCCGAGTTGCGCCCTCTTTTTACAGAACTGGTCGGCCTTGCCTTCGCCCATCGCCGCAAAACCCTGCAAAACAACTTGAAACATCGCCTGCCGGCGTCAACAATCATAGCGGCAGGGCTTGAACCGGGCATCCGCGCCGAGCAAATTAGCATTGATGGGTTTATTCATCTTGCGCAAACAACCCAGCGGCTGCATCCCCCAATCCCCTAGCAGCCTGTCGGACTTTAGGGAAATCGGCTGCAAATTCATCTGAACGGTGCCTATTTCACCGCTTTTTTGGGCAATAGAACCGGCTATTACCCGGCAAAATCGGCAAAATAGACCCTCGCCCAGCTAAATTTTCGCACCGATTCCTAAAGTCCGACAGGCTGCTAGCCCGAGTTTGTTTTGTTCGCCCTAATCGCATCTCACTATTTTTGAATTTTGGTGGTTTTCTGTGCCGCATACCCAAATTGAACTGCATGCCTACCCAACAACAAGCCAAACCCTGGCCGGTTGCGCTGCGTTTATGGCCACAAAAATTGCCCAAGCCATTGCGCAACGGGGCATAGCCCGCATCACCTTGGCGGGCGGTGGCACACCCAAAGCACTTTATGATTTGCTGGCACGCCCCCCGCACGCAGATTTAGTTAATTGGGCGCAGGTGGAATTTTATTTTGGCGATGAGCGCGCCGTGCCCCAAACCCACCCCGACAGCAATTTCGCTTCTGCGCAAACGCATTTATTCACGCCACTGGGCATTGCGCCTGCCCAAATATTCCCGATGATTAGCGCCCCCATGCAACCCTTGCAATTGGAGGCCGCGCGCTACCAAAACCAACTCGAACGCTGGTCGCCAAGCGCAGTGCCCGTGTTTGATTTCATCTTAAATGGCATGGGTGATGACGGCCATTTTGCCTCGTTATTCCCCGACACAATGGCGTTGGCCATACAGGATCGCTGGGCGGTGGCCAACCCCGTGCCCCAACACCACACCGAACGGCTAACCCTCACCTACCCCGTGTTTGAAGCGGCGCGCACCGTCTGTTTTTTAGTAACCGGCGCCGCAAAACACCCAGCCTTTAGCGCCTTAACCCACACCAATAACCTTTCGCCTACCGCGCACTTGGTACAAAATCGCCGCACCGACTGGTTTGTGGATGAAGCCTGCCGCAACGGACTTGCCCAAGGCCAAAACACCCCAGCATTCAAGGAAGGAACTTAAGGCATGACATTTCTGAATGATTATTTAGGCAAAAAACCCAGCGACCCGCGCGCCACCGCCATTGAAATTACCCCACGCGCGTTTTATGTTGCCGAACACAGCGTGCCCGCCGAGCAGCGGTTTGCTTTTGGTTACGACATTAAAATCACCAATCGCGGCGCGCGCGCCGTGCAATTAATCGATCGCCACTGGCATATCGATCAAGGCAACGGCTGCATTCATGAGGTACGCGGCGAAGGCGTTATCGGCGAGCAACCGCACATTCTCCCCGGCGCAACCCATCAATATCAATCGGGCGCGATTATCGAAACCCCTGCGGGGCGCATGTGGGGCAATTACGGCTTTGTGGATGAAAACGGCGCCGCGTTTCGGGTAGAAATCCCCCTGTTTCATCTCGTCGCGCCGAGCGACTACCGCCCCTTACACTAATCGGGCATAAACCCATCATGAGCCTGCGCCAAACCTATCGCCTATGGGCACCCATGTACGATGTGTTCCTCAAACCTGCCACCCGCTCAGCGCGCGCCAAAAACCTAGCGCCACTGGGGCGGCTTCATGGCCAGACCATCGCCATCATCGGCATTGGCAGCGGGCTTGATCTCGAATGGCTGCGCCTCCATGCCCGCCCCGCCCAATGCATTGGGCTAGATATTACCCGCGCCATGCTCAACAAAGCCCAAATGCGCAGCCGCGACTGCCCGTTCCCCCTGCACTTAATTGAAGGCGATGCCATGCAAACCCCGCTCGCCAGCGCCCGATTTGATTATGTGATTTTGCATCTCATTTTAGCCGTGGTACCCAACCCCGCCGCCGTGTTGGCTGAGGCCAGTCGCCTCTTAAAACCCGGTGGGCAAATTTTAATTTTTGATAAATTTCTGCATCCCCAGCAAAAAGCCCCGTTAAGGCGCCTTATAAGCCCATTGCTCGGGATACTTGCCACACGCACTGATGTCGAATTTGAACCGCTGCTAACCGCCCAGCCCGAGCTAACCTGCGTGCGGGATGAGCCCCTGCTGGCACGCGGCTGGTTTCGGGGCATTACCCTGCAAAAA
>DZCK01000118.1:0-1190 GCA_022730245.1 Halothiobacillus neapolitanus | reverse complement strand
AGAACAACACCCACTAGAACAACACAAGGATTAACCCCATGGCCACCTACGCCATAGGCGACCTACAAGGTTGCCTTGACCCGCTTAAAATTTTGCTTGAGAAAATCGCCTTTGATCCCGCCCACGATAAACTCTGGTTTGTCGGCGATTTAGTCAACCGCGGCCCGCAATCGCTTGAAGCCCTGCGCTATGTGCGGGATTTAGGCGAAAGCGCTATCACCGTCCTCGGCAATCATGATTTATTTTTGCTCGCCTGCGCCTTTACCGATCGCGCGCCCAAACCCGGCGATACCTTGGATGACATCCTCACCGCGCCCGATCGTGATGAACTAATCGACTGGCTGCGCAATCGCCCCTTAATTCACCACGACCCGAAACTTAACTGGACCCTCGTGCACGCCGGCATTCCGCCCTATTGGGATTTAGAAACCGCCCTCGATCAAGCCAAGCACGCGCAAAAATATTTACGCCAAGCCGACCCACTGCCCTTTTTTACCGCCATGTTTGGCGAACATCCCCCCTTTTGGTCGCCGGAATTAACCAAAACGCTCAAAATTCGCTACACCATCAATGCCTTAACCCGCATGCGGTATGTCACCATTGATGGCCAGCTTGATTTAAAAGAAAAACGCCCAGAAACAGAGGTTCGGGCGGAAGTGGGCGGCGAGCTTATGCCCTGGTTTGAATTCCCCCGCCGCGCCGCGCGCGATGAGCGCATCGTGTATGGGCACTGGTCGGCCTTGGGTGAAGCGCGCGATCGTAAAAAAACCTGGTGCATCGACCAAGGTTGCCTCTGGGGGCGCGAGCTCACCGCGCTTAACCTAGATACCCGCCCCGCTACCGTCATTCAAGCGCCCTGCCCGTGCTATCGGCAATTAAAAGAAAATTAATGCCGCTTAAGCGAGGGGCGCAGGTGAGGTTAATACGGTCGCGGCATAACCTTCGCTTGTGACCGCTAACATCAAATCATCGCCATCGGCGGTGCCGCTGATAACGGCCAAGCCAGACTCAAGGCTAACTTGGGCTTTGGCCACCCCAGGCACTTGCGCGAGTGCCTGAGTAACAGCACGCACGCAATGGGCGCAGGTCATGCCAGTTATCTTTAACGTCATATCGCTCATGAACAATCTCCTCGTTTTTATGCCGCAGTAATCCAAGACTGGATTGGTTCACCCTCGCTTGGGCAGGTA
>DZCK01000245.1 GCA_022730245.1 Halothiobacillus neapolitanus | reverse complement strand
CAATCGCCGGGTCTTTGAGGATGCTGGCAGGCATCCAACGCCATTGCCCGGCAAAATAAAACATAAACCACGGCGCATCCGACTTGCCGAGTAACTGATTGCCAACCTTGACGCTATCCACCAGCGCCCAGCGACCCAGCACACTGATTTTACCGAGCGCGATCTCGCCGGGGTGGGAGGCAATGGCGTTACTCAGCGCGTTGAGCTCCTCCATCTCCTTCGCCTGCTTGCGCCAGCGCGAGGGTAAAAAGATTTTCTCGGCATCGATGAGTTGCTGCGTCTGCCCAAGCCCCAAGCCCGTGATGACTGCACGCAGCACGCCTTGAATATCAGCTTGTTGCTCACTGAGCGAGCCTTGCGGCAAGACTTTGGGCTTTTCACCGCAGGCCGCTAAAGCCATGCTGAGCAAGCCCAAACCCAAAAAGTAGCGCCGTGTGTTGTTCATTGCTGATTTTCCATGAAATTTTGTCATTGCGGCGCTAAAAAACCTTGCGCCCGATAGGTCAAAACCAAGGTATCGCGCCAGCTATCCCCATGCGTATCCAGCGGCATAATTGGCGTGCTTTCATGAATGATGCGCTGGTCGTCCATCAACAACACGCTGCACGGCTCGCTCAAGGTGAAACGCACACCGCGTTGTCCATCCAGCTCAAACACGCGGGTTTCACCGCCACGAATGTTTTTGCGCCCAATCATAATCACCGCGACAAAATCCACGCCGTCGCGGTGTGCGCCTTCCGGGGTCGGGCGACCCACACCGTCGCGGGTGTCAATGCGGAACTGATGCGCTTCGATATACCACGTACTCACCGGGCGAACTTCGGCAAACACCCGTCCCAATTCAGTTAACAGCGGCTGCCAGCACGCGAGGCTTAACAATTCTTGCGTGAGCGGTTCAAACCAGCGCGACATGCCGCCGTGCAGCGCGTTGTAGGTCAATGGCTGCCAGTGCGCACGATGCGCAACCTGCGTAAGCGTCGCCTCATCCTCGACAGGGTTGAGATGCTGCACAAAACTGCCATGCCGCCGCGAGCGATAACGCCCACCGTCTTTAAGGTAACGATCTTCCGGCAAATGATTCCACAAGGGCATGAATGCCGCGCAGGAGGATGCGCTCTCGCCTAGCGCCTTATAAAGCGCTTCAGCGCGCATGACGCCAAAACCTTGCTGCCGTAGGCGTTCGGCAATG
>DZCK01000244.1 GCA_022730245.1 Halothiobacillus neapolitanus | reverse complement strand
GGCGAGTTAGTGCCTTTGTCGGAGTTCGTCACCCCAAGTTGGGTGGTGGGTGCGCCCAAACTCGACCGCTATAACGGTGTGCCGTCGATGAAAATTGCGGGTAATCCAGCTCCCAGCTTTACCACAGGTGATGCGATGATGAGCATGCAAGGCATGGCAACAAACTTGCCTGCGGGTATTGGTTTCGATTGGTCGGGAACGTCTTACGAGGAGCGTTTGTCGGCATCGCAAGCGGGCTTGTTGTTCGCCTTATCCATTTTGGTAGTATTTTTGGTGTTAGCGGCTTTGTATGAAAGTTGGTCAGTGCCGTTTGCCATTTTGTTGGTCGTACCGCTGGGCTTGTTTGGTCAGGTGTTGGCGGTGCAGTCGGTAGGCATGCCGAATGACATCTACTTTAAGGTCGGTATGGTGGTGATTATTGGCTTGGCGGCGAAAAATGCTATTTTGATTGTCGAGTTTTCGCGTCAGTTAGAGCTGGAAGGTAAGGAGCTGGTCGCGTCGATTATAGAAGCCGCGCGTTTGCGTTTGCGTCCGATCATCATGACCTCGATTGCCTTTATTGCGGGCGTGTTGCCCTTGGCATTGTCTACGGGCGCGGGTGCGGCAAGCCGTAATGCCATTGGTACAGGCGTTGCAGGGGGGATGTTGTCGGCGACTTTCTTGGCGATTTTATTCGTACCTGTGTTGTATCTCATCATTCGTAAGCTATTCCCCGGTGGACAACCGATTGATCATGAGCAGGAGGTGAGTCATGGATAAGTTAGGATTACTGATGTCGGACTATTGTACTTCTGCTGATGGGGCAAACACCCCCACTTGCATCGGTTTTCCACGATGGGTTCCCCAGTCTGCATTGCAGACTGACCCAACGGGAAAAATACGCTCGTTTCGTGGTTTGCGCCCATCGCGCTCACTGCTGTTAGGCACATTGTTGGCAGCTACCCTCGCTGGCTGCGCCCCCATGAAAGAAGCAACGACTGCCAAAGTCGATGCCAGTTTGTTAGAAAATCAAGCGCAAAAGGCACCCGCACTGCCGCAATGGCAAGGGTTCTTCACTGATGTACGTTTGCAAGCCTTGATCGGGCAGGCACTGAATAACAACCGTGACTTACGGCTAGGGCTTGCCCGCGTGAGCGAAGCGCGCGCCCAGTATGGCGTTACGCGAGCGGATCGTTATCCGAGTATTGACG
>DZCK01000243.1 GCA_022730245.1 Halothiobacillus neapolitanus | reverse complement strand
CCACCGCCGACCAACCGCCCAACACGCCAAACAGCAAAAAAACAATCACATAACCTAACGAGCGCACCCAGCGGTCATCGGTCGGCGCCTTGATATCGGTCGAAGCAGCCGAATCCGCCGCTTTAGTATTTTTTGAACTATTCATAATTTACACACACACCAAGAAAATTACTAATAGGACTGACGGAACATTGGATTTAGCCCCCTCTCCCCTCGCGGGAGAGGGCTGGGGAGGGCGCAGCGAGGGTGCAGAGCTAAATCCACTCGCTGGGCGAATCCTTAAAGCATACCGAACACCACCCATCACCCATCAGCTCCCAACGCAGGCGTTGCAGGCGGCTGCTCAGCAGCGGGCGCAGGCGCAGGAACCTGCCCTGGGCGCGCAAACTTTGCCAACACCTCATCACGTGGGGCAAACATTTCGACCATGCCCTCGCGCAACACCAAAATCGAATCCACCAGCGACAAAATATTGGGTCGATGCGTAATCAGTACTACCGTCGCTTTGCGCGCCCTCATCGACAGCACCGCCTGCGCCAGCGCGACATCGCCTTGATCGTCCAGATTCGCATTGGGTTCATCCAAAATTACAATCTGTGGATCGTCGTACATCGCACGCGCCAAGCCAACACGTTGACGCTGGCCGCCCGACAAACTTGCGCCACCCTCACCCAGCAGCGTTTCATAGCCCTGCGGCAGCTTCAAAATCATCTCATGCACCCCGGCCACCTGCGCCGCCGCCACAATCTTGGCCGCATCAAGCTCACCGAAGCGTGCAATATTCTCCGCCACCGTTCCCGCAAACAATTCCACATCCTGCGGCAGATAGCCTACATGCGGCCCCAGTTCATCGCGGTTCCACTGCGATACATCCGCACCGTCGATGCGAACCTTGCCCGCACCTGCGGGCCAAATACCCAGCAAAGCACGCGCCAGGGTGGATTTACCCGAAGCACTTGGGCCAATCACGCCGACACATTCACCCGGCTGAATGTACAAATTCACCCCGCGCAGCACCGGGTTTCTGCTGCCCGGCGGCGCAACGATGGCACTCTCGGCTTGCAACGCGCCCTTTGGCGCAGGCAAAGTCAATGCACGCGGTCGCACCGGTACGGCATTCAACATCTCATTCAAGCGAGCATACGCACCGCGCGCCGCGCCAAACTGCTTCCAAGCACCAATCATCTGATCGAC
>DZCK01000117.1 GCA_022730245.1 Halothiobacillus neapolitanus | reverse complement strand
CCGGCTTGAATATGCAGGGCGATGGTTGGGGCAAGTTCAATGAGGGGCTGGGCAAGAATATTGGCGATTAAAATATCAAAGCGCTCGCTGGGATGGAGCTCTTCAGGCAGGCCTAAGCTTAGGCGTGATGCCGTTATACCATTGAGCGCCGCATTATCTCGGCTGGCTTTGAGGGCTTGCGGGTCAATATCGGTGCCGAAAGCCTCAGCGGCGCCTTTCATGAGCGCCGCCAGCGCTAAAATCCCCGAGCCACAGCCCACATCCAGTACGCGCAAGCCGGTTAAGTTTTGTGCATCCAGCCAATCAAGACACAGCGCAGTGGTTTCGTGTTGGCCGGTACCAAAGGCAAGACCCGGATCAATGCGGATGACTGTTTGGGCATCATCCGGCTTATCTAACCAATGCGGCACAATCCACAGGCCATCGCCATACATCGTGGCGGGAAATTCGGCTTGGGTTTCGCGCACCCAATCGAGTTCTTCAACATATTGATGATCCAGCGCGTCTAATAAGGCGGGGCGTAATTGACTGGCCAGTATGCCCATCAAGTCGGCGGGGTTGAGTTGCCCTTCAAATAAACCCGCTACCCGCACTTTTTGCCAGAGCGGCGTTTCACCGGGTTTGGGCTCTAAAATGGGCTCATCGCCGAGTTCTTCGAGGGAAACCGATACGGCGCCAGCTTCGAGTAGCGCCTCTTCACAGGCTTCCACCTCGGCCTGGGGTACATCTAGGCTGAGCCGTTGCCAAGCGGCTGTTGTTGCAGATTGGGTCATTATGATAAGCCTAGGCGATTTTGCAGATAATGAATATCGGTGCCGCCTTCGATAAAGGCTTGATCGGCCATTAAATCTCGATGGAGCGGGATGTTGGTTTTAATGCCATCGATCATCATTTCATCTAAAGCGCCAGCCATGCGCCGAATGGCTTGTTCACGGGTATCGGCATGGGTGATGAGCTTGCCAATCATGGAATCGTAATAGGGCGGTACGCTGTAGCCATTGTAAATGTGCGAGTCAATGCGCACACCTGGGCCACCGGGGAAGTGGACGCTATGAATTTTTCCGGGGCTGGGCACGAAGCTCAAAGGGTCTTCGGCGTTAATTCGGCATTCAATGGCGTGGCCGGTGAGATGCACATCTTTTTGCTGAATTTCAAGCGGTAGCCCTGCCGCAACGCGCAGTTGCTGCTTAACAAGATCAATACCGGTAATCATTTCGGTGATGGTGTGCTCTACCTGCAGGCGGGTGTTCATTTCGATAAAGTAGAAATGACCTTTTTCATAGAGAAACTCAAAGGTGCCTGCGCCGCGATAGCCCATCCGCTGACACGCGGCCACACAAACCGCCCCAATTTCAGCCCGCTGCTTTGCGGTGATGCCGGGGGCGGGGGCTTCTTCAATAATTTTTTGGTGGCGACGCTGCATGGAGCAATCGCGCTCGCCTAAATAAATTGCATGGCCATGAGCATCGGTCAGCACTTGGATTTCGATATGGCGGGGGTGTTCAAGGAATTTTTCCATGTACACCTGCGGGTTACCGAAGGCGGCCTGCGCTTCAGTGCGGGTCATTTCAATGGCATGGAGCAGCGCCGCTTCGGTGTGCACCACGCGCATACCGCGCCCACCGCCGCCGCCTGCGGCCTTGATGATGACGGGGTAGCCGACTTCACGACCTAGTTTTAGATTTTCATCGGGATCATCGCCCAGCGCGCCTTCAGAGCCCGGTACGCAGGGCACGTTGGCCGCGCGCATGGTGGCTTTTGCGGTAACTTTGTCGCCCATTAAACGAATGTTGTTGGGCGTGGGGCCGATAAAAATAAACCCCGATTGCTCCACGCGCTCAGCAAAATCGGCGTTTTCGGATAAAAAGCCATAGCCTGGGTGAATGGCGACCGAATCGGTTACCTCGGCAGCGGCGATAATCGCAGGCACGTTTAAATAACTTTCATTGGAACGCGGTCCGCCAATACACACCGATTCATCGGCTAGACGCACATGCTTTAGATCGCGATCGGCCGTGGAGTGTACGGCCACCGTTTTAATGCCTAACTCGCGGCAGGCACGCAAAATCCGTAGGGCAATTTCGCCGCGATTGGCGATTAATACTTTGTTCAACATGCTAAAACCTATGAAAATTGAATGGCTTATTCAATGATGAACAGGGGCTGATCGTATTCGACCGGTTGGCCATTTTCGACCAAAATCGCCGTGATGGTGCCGCTGGTTTCGGCTTCGATTTGGTTAAACATTTTCATGGCTTCAATCACGCACAGCGTATCGCCAGCTTTGATGGCGCTGCCCACTTCAACAAAGGCTTTGGCTGTAGGCGATGCGGCGCGATAAAACGTGCCGACCATGGGCGATTTAATTGGGGTGCCTGCGGCAACTGGCGGGGTTGCTGGCGCTGCGGGGGGCTGTGTTTGTGGCGCGGGCGCGGCGATTGGTTGGGCGTAGGCATAATTCATGGGCGCGGGTTGCATCATTTGCCCACGGGCAATGCGTACCGACTCTTCACCTTCACGAATTTCGATTTCTGCAATGCCAGACTCTTCTAGGAGCTCGATGAGCTTTTTGATTTTCCGAATATCCATCGAGGGATGTCTCCGAGGTTAAAACAATTAAGATAAAACGAGGTTAATTTAAGGTTTGGGGCTAAATCTTAGGCGGGCGGCAGGGTGAGCACCCGTTTAATGCCTAAGTGATGAAATAGGGCAAACAATGCCAACTCGTAGCCAAGCGCGCCGACACCGATGATGGAGCCAATGGCAATGTCTGAAAAATAAGAATGCTGGCGAAAAGGTTCACGCGCGTAGATATTGCTAATGTGTACTTCAACAAACGGAATGGCGGTGGCGAGCAGCGCATCGCGCAGGGCAATACTGGTATGAGTCCATGCGGCGGGGTTGATGACGATGCCCGCGACCCCCGCATCGGCGGCGGTATGGATGCGATTAATTAGCTCGTGTTCGGCATTGGTTTGAAGATGCTCAAGCGTGGTGTGCGCGCTTTGGCAGTGGCTGTGGAGTTGGTTGACCACATCGGCTAACGTGGTATTGCCATAGCGTTCGGGCTCACGCGTGCCGAGTCGATTCAAATTGGGGCCGTTCAGCAGCAGAATAGTCGCCATGCGTCGCAGTTCCTTCTTTGCACCAGAGATTGAGTCAAAAGTTGCCGCATTGTGCCGCGAACAGCGTTGAAAGTCTATGTTCAGCCCGTGCGTTGTTTAGTTTTGTTTGTTGCGTAACTCGGTGTTATTGGCTTTGGTGAATTTGATAACTACGACCGGCGGCTTCTGCCTCGTTTTGCGGCTTTGGATCAGCAAATCGGCTCACCTAAGGATTTGATTAGACGCTTCTTACCATAGCCTAAAATTTTATTCATTTGAAACGGTAGGGTTATTGCCCTCGTTATCAATAACCCACTCAGCGCAATCTGGGTGCGATAAAAATCGAGTGGGCGAGGCGGTTAAGCCATACGCACCCGACTGCAGCACCGCCAGCACATCCCCCGCACCTAAGGGCGGCATGGGCAAATTTTGGCCGAGGACATCCAGCGGGGTGCATAAGGGGCCTGCAATTTCAACGGGTTCGGTGGGTGGGGTATTTAAATAATCGATGGCGATAATCGGCCAGTTTCGGCGAATAACTTGGCCTAAATTCCCCGAGAGTGCGAGATGGTGGTGCATGCCGCCATCGCAGAGCAGATAGGTTTTGCCGCGTGAGATTTTGCGATCGATGATGCGGGTAAGATACACGCCCGCACCCGCCACCAAATAACGCCCCAGCTCCAAATTAAGATGAATGCCGAGCCATTGGCTTTGGGCGCGGCTGGCAACGTTATCGAGGGTTGCGCGCAGGTCATTTAAGTTTAATGCGGTATTTTGCGTTTTATCTTGTGGGTGATAAACCACGCCAAACCCGCCGCCCAAATTTAAATGCCGAGGGATAAAGCCCGTATCACGACACAGGGTTTCAATTAAATCAATGCTGGCGTTAAGCCCGGCGCACAGCATCGCCGCATCACGATTTTGTGAGCCAATGTAAAGATGAAATCCTTCTAAATCAATGGCCTGATTCAGGCTTGCCTCGGTTTGAATGCGGCTGATTAGGGCGGGGATTTGCTCGCTATCAATACCAAACGGGCGGGCGCCGCCGCCCATTTTCATGCCCGAGCCTTTCAAATCAAAGGGGGGGTTAATGCGTAAAGCAACCCGAGCCGTGCATCGGTTTTTA
The DNA here is from genome assembly GCA_022730245.1 of Halothiobacillus neapolitanus. Lineage (GTDB taxonomy): Bacteria > Pseudomonadota > Gammaproteobacteria > Halothiobacillales > Halothiobacillaceae > Halothiobacillus > Halothiobacillus neapolitanus_A. The sequence goes on along the minus strand of DZCK01000117.1, from coordinate 1,141 downwards.
TTTGCTAACACGCTGATTCTATTAATCTCGCCGGCGGATTCTACGTTAATCAGTATTCGATGCGTAATAGCGAACACAAGCTCCGCGTCTGATTTTGCAGGTCCTGCAATGCTGGTTTGCGCGATAAGGGCGGGTGCCTGCGTGACGACCTGCTGCATTTCTTTAAGGGAGGCGCAATCAAACCCATCAACACGGGATGCCAAGTGCCGCAAAACGGCGGGGTGCGGGTTGGCTTTAATGGCGTAATGCAGGTGAATTGAGGCGGGGAGCACCGCACGTACTCTTTGTACTTGCGCCGATACAATCGCCAAATTGTATAGATAAGCTGGGGTTGCTTGTGTTTTAAGCCAGTCGGATAGGGGGGCAGCACCCAGCATTAATTGCCCGTGTGCAACCGGCCAAAAACAAGCAGGCGCCCCAAGGCATTGCTGTATTACGCTTTGCCCCGTTGGCGGTTGGTTTATATCGGTGGGTGCGGCTTGGTTGGCCTGAGTAGTATGGGTCATAGGCTTGCCTGCATTGCTGGGTTCGGGTGATTAATTAAAATAATCCGGCTGGCAGCACGATCTAATTTGCCATTGTTTGAGCGCGGCAGCGCAGGCAGCGTCATAATTTTTTCGGGCATCTGATAGGGCGCCAGTTGGCTGTGTAGCCAAGATTTTAATTCATCTCGGTTGAGGGTGTGCGGCGCCACGACTAACCCAATAAAACGGGGCTCTGGCGATTCATGTCGCGCGCTTGCGGGGGGGCTTTCTGGCACATATCCAAACGCGAGTGCTTCGGTCACACCGGGGTAACGCAATGCCGCGTGTTCGATTTCCTCTGGGCTTATGCGAAAACCTTGCACTTTAATTTGTTCATCCAGCCGCCCTAAAAAATAGTAGCGACCAGATTCATCGCGCCGAACCTGATCTCCTGAAAACACGACGCGCTCATCCTTCGGATTTGGCCAGCCAGCAGGTGGGCTGCGATAACGTTCGGCGGTTGCCGCCGGGTCATTAAAATAACCGGCGGTGACCAGTGGGCCGCCTTGCACCAACTCTCCCACGCCTTCAACCCCATCGGGAACGAGCTTGCCATTATCATCAACCAGCCCGAGCACGCTGGCCGCAAATGCGCGGCCAATGGAATCGGGGTGGGC
>DZCK01000116.1 GCA_022730245.1 Halothiobacillus neapolitanus | reverse complement strand
CGGCTATTACCCTGCAAAATCGGTAAAACAGACCCTCGCCCAGCTAAATTTTCGCTACGATTCCTAAAGTCCGACAGGCTGCTAGGATCAAAGTAGCTCACGGCGCGTCGGCTGCGAATGGCATCGTTGATATTCATGGGGGGCATGATCTCCTTGGCGCAGTTTTCGGGGTCAAATAGGGGCTTTGGTTGGGTTAAACCAAGCATCGGGAATGGGCAAATGCCCCGTTTTCACAAAAATTGTGCAACCCACGCGGGTGAACGGGCTGTGATAGCTCCAATGCGGGCTGCGGAGCCACGAGCCGGCCGGATAGCAGCCCGTTTCATCGCAAAATTCCCCTTCGAGCACAAAAATTTCCTCGCCACCGAAGTGATGATGCGGCTTGAAATGGGTGTTAGGTTGCCAGCGCACCAAGGCCGTGTGCTCGCCTGCAAAATCTGACAAGGGCATCACCTCTAACCCCGCCACCAAACCCGGCAGCCAAGCTGCGGCAAGCGTATTAATCACAATTTTTTGGCGGGCTTGGGCGGGCAAGTGGTGCAGTTTAACGAAAATAATACAGCCCTCTGGGGCATAGGGTGCGTGCTCGGAACCGGGCGGATTAACCACATAACTGCCCGCGGGATGACAACCGTTCTCATCACAAAACGCGCCTTCGAGTACAAAAAACTCTTCGCCCTGTGTGTGTGCATGGGATGGAAAGGCAGCCCCTGGCGCGAAGCGAACCAAACTTGTTGCTCGCGTGCCATCACCCCCTGCGCGCTCAATCAACTTGCGCTGCACCGTGGGTTCGGGCGACTCAACCCAAGGTAGCGCTTGGGTATCAACCACTGCGCGCACAAATAAATCGGCATGAAGAGGTGAAAGGGGTGCTTCGGCCATGATTTAATCACTATACTATTTAATAGTTATCAATCTAGTTGATTCTTGAAAATTTGCAAGCCGCTAAGTTTTTGCAAATTACCCCCCTTTTTTCTCGAACAGCGGTTAAATAGTTATGTCGATTAACGTTAAGTCATCGTTTGTAAAACCTTTTTCCGCTCTGCTCGTTTTAGCCCTGTTATGGGGCTACAACTGGGTGGTGATGAAAGGGGGGCTTGATGATATTGCCGCGCTTTGGTTTGGTGCCATCCGTACCCTCGCGCCTGCTTTATTACTACTCATGCTGCTGCCCGTACTGGGGCGACCCATTAAACCGCCGCCATTAAGTTATGTGATTCCTTTAGGTTTGCTGCAAACCGCCGGTTTTGTGGGATTTATGATGTGGGCGCTGCGCACGGGGGCAGCCGGTGAAACTGCGGTTATTGTATTCACCATGCCGCTTTGGCTAACGCTTATGGCGCATGTCGTGCTGCATGAACGCTTATCTCGCTTGCAATGGCTGGCACTCGGTATTGCCGGTTTGGGGCTATTTATGATGATCGCGCCTTGGCGTGGGCATTTGGCAATAGCCTCATCCTTATTTGCCCTGTTATCGGGCATTACTTGGGCCGGTGGCTCGATTTGGCAGAAACGCTTTGGGCACCGCTACCGTCTCGATTTACTCAATGTCACTGCGTGGCAAATGCTGTGGGGTGGGCTTGCAATCTTGCTTATGGCGGCTCTATTTGAGCCGTGGCACTTCAATGTAACACCGCATTTGTGGTGGGTTTTGTTTTACAACATTGTTCCTGCAGGCGCCCTTGGGTGGTTACTTTGGATTTATGCCCTGCATAATTTGCCCACCCGAGTGGCCGGTTTTGGCTCATTAATGATTCCGACCGTAGGTGTGCTGGGCGCTTGGTTGCAACTCGGCGAGCGACCGGGTCAATTTGAACTGGTGGGCATTGCCTGCATTTTGGTGTCGTTGGTTATGGTACTGATGCCAAAACGAGCGAACTAAACAGAGCCGACAATAAGAATAACGTAGCCTGAAATTCGTAGACACGCCTGCTTGGTAGGGTGAGCCAACAGGAGGCAGTCATAAGCAAGAGAAAAACGCAGATGTACACACCGAAATATCGTTCAGAGGCGATCAAGCGGCTATTGGAACAAAAATTATCAGTGAGCAAGGTGGTCCGCTTGACCAGCCAGTGGGCAATTTCAACATGCTCATCGCCCTGCATGGCCTGATAGCGGTGGCAGCGTTCACTGATTCGGAAGGCCGCACGCTGAAATATTGGCCGACCTTGCCGCTCAAACGATGATGCGAGATGAGCCGGGTTTTAAGGCGTAATATGCCCCAGAAGCAGCGCGGCACTTGATTCGGTGCCTGAGGTCGTGCGGGGTAGGCGGTGTTCTGCTAAGCCTGCGAATACGGCTTGCACATCGTCTGGGAGCACGTGATCACGCTGGTCGATATACGCCCAGGCCCTAGCAAGATTCAAAAGCATTAATCCGGCGCGGGGTGATAATCCCGTCACAAATTCGGGCATGTCACGGCTGGCTTGTAATAGCTGTTGTACATAATCAATGATGCGGTCGGCCACAAAAATACGGCGCACCGCATGGCGCATTTGGATTAATTCATGAGCCTCCAGCAGGGGTTTTATATCATTAATATGGGCTCGCCCACCGTGCCCCTGGAGCATTGCCCGCTCGATGGCGGGGTCGGGGTAGCCCATGCCGAGCACCAGCGCGAAGCGATCAAGCTGAGATTCGGGCAGAGGGTAGGTGCCTTGCTGGTGCACAGGGTTTTGGGTGGCAATCACAAAAAAGGTTTCGGGCAAGGCATAGTGCTTGCCTTCGATGGTGACTTGCCGTTCTTCCATGGCCTCTAAGAGTGCGCTTTGCACTTTGGGCGGGGCGCGATTAATTTCATCTGCCAGCAACACTTCGGTGAAAATCGGGCCGGGTTGAAAACGAAATTCACGGGTTTGGGTATCAAAAATCGATACGCCCAAAATATCGGCAGGCAGCATATCGGCGGTGAATTGTAGCCGTCGAAATTGCAACCCTAAACACCGTGCCAGCGCATGGGCGAGGGTGGTTTTGCCTAAGCCCGGTAAATCTTCAAGCAACAAATGACCACCGGCAAGCACGCTGCACAAGGCTTGGCGAATAACCGCTTCTTTGCCGAGCACCACGCGCCCCACCGCGCCGATTAAGCGGTGAGCCCGTGCTTGGAGATCATGCGGGGGGTTTGCTGCCATGGGTTGCATGATTGTTAGCCTGTTAAGGTTTGGAGGTGGGGGGTGTTTTTGCCGCATAGGCGCGATTAAATGCGGCCATGAGCGTTTGCTGCCGATGGCTATGGGTGTACTGCGCTCCAAGGCTTGGGATATCGAGAAATCCCGCCGTGCCATTGAGTAAGTGTTGGGCGGCGGCGCGGGTATCGGCGCTATACATTAACGCGAGGGTGCTTGAATAATCGTTCGCGGGGGTTAGATTCGCCATTTTGAGTTGGTTCAGCATGACTGCCGCGTGGTAGATGGCGTTGCGCGCATCGGGAATGGGCGGCACGGTGGCGAGCCAGTCGAGGAGAGCTTCGCGCTCATCGTCATCATCGTGGTTTTTTTGGCCGAGCAAGGCCAGTGCACGCAACTCGCCAATTCGCAGGCTTTCCCAGGGGCTGCCTGGGTCGGCTGCCAAGCCGATCACATCGGTGACGGGCATGAGCCAATCGAGATCCATCTCTTCGATGGCTTCAAATAACTGGGCACGTTCGGCCTCTTTTAACACATGCAAACGCTCGGCAAACGGCACCAACGCGCGGCCTTTGGTGTTGTTGCGCTCATAAAGCTCATCGACCGGATACACCTCCGACATACTGGGCACCAGCACGCGGCAGGCATACAGCCCCACATGCGGGTAATCGGCGATATACACGTCAAAACCTTGGGCGTGAACAATCTCACACAGGCGCAGGAAGCCCGCTTCGTTGTTCTCGGCGGTGAAATGCCAATGCACAAAGGCATAATCGGGCGTGTCGCGGAAAAAATCCCAAGCCAGCCAGCCGGAGGAATCAATAAAATGCAGCTCTAGATTTTGGGGATCGCGCACCAGTTCCATATCGGCGGTGGGCGGGTGAAAACCATGCAGATCATCGAGCGCGCGGCCTTGGAGTAACTCTGTGACGGTGCGCTCAAAGGCGACCTCAAAATTGGGATGCGCGCCAAACGAGGCAAATACCCCGCGTGTTTTGGGATCAATCAGGGTGACGCAAATGACCGGGAATTGCCCACCGAGTGAGGCATCCATGAGACGCAAACCAAAACCGTGGCTGCGCAGTGCCGAAATGGCCGCTGCAATGCTGGGGTAACCCGCCACTACGGAATCGGGGATTTGCGGCAGGGCGATGCCTTCGCTGATGACCCGGTTTTTGACGAACCGCTCAAACACTTCCGATAAACCCTGCGTGCGCGCTTCAAATACGGTGTTACCGGCGCTAAGCCCGTTGCTAACATATAAATTAGCCACCACATTGGCAGGAAAATACAGCGTTTGGCCATCGCGGATGCGGGAGAAGGGCAGGGCGCAGATCTCATCGGCGGCGCTGTTGAAGTCCCGCCAATCGGCCGTGGTGACGCGATACGCATCGGCCTCGTAGTGTCGCCAGAGCGCATCATCGAGCAAGCCATCCGGGCGAATACCGGGTTTATCAATGCTAAACCAGCGCTCTTTCGGATCATGCACGCCGTGCGCGGTGCGCCCTCGATGCCAATGAAAATCGCCAAAAAAATATTGCGAGGCCAATCGTTCCACAAACTCGCCCAAGGCGGAGGCCAGCGCGGCTTTTTTGCTCGCACCCTTGCCATTGGTAAATAAAATCGGGCAGTGGGCATCGCGAATATGCACCGACCAGCAGTAGGGCACTGGGTTTAACCAGCGCGTTTCTTCAATTTCAAACCCGAGTGCAGCAAGCTCGCCTTGGATGCGGGCGATGGTCTCTTCAAGGGCGGCATCTTTGCCGGTAATGAACGTGTGTTCAGACATGTTAAATCCTTTTAAATTAATTGGTTGTATCGGTATCTTGGGGGAATAAAATCAAAAGAGAAACGCGCCGCAGCTCACTTGCCAGCACGGTATAAGTGCGGCACGCAGCGCCGGTATCCATAAACTCAATGCCGATACCCGCCCGCAGTAACTCCGCCTGCACGGCAGCCTGCGCGCGCACGGTGCGCAGACCCGTGCCAATAATCAACACTTCCGGCGCATCGGTATAGAGCAAATTTAACGCGCCGACCTGCAGCGCGCTAACCGTATGCAGCGGCACATTTTGGATGAGCTGCTCTGGCGTTAAGAGAAAACTGCGGGTGAGTTCATCGTGATTAATACGCACAGCCGTTTCAGTAAAGCCCCGCACCACAAAGCGCTGGCCAGAATCATCAAGGGAAAGGCGCATCGGGAATTCCTCATTAACGGGTAATTTGTCTAGGAGCCTGTCGGACTTTAGGAATCGTCGCGAAAATTTAGCTGGGCGAGGGTC
>DZCK01000242.1 GCA_022730245.1 Halothiobacillus neapolitanus | reverse complement strand
CGTGTTGGGGTGGGGGGGCGTGTTGGGCTGGGGCAGCACCCGCAACAAACACCCACGCCACCACCGCGCGCACCAGCACAAACACCAGCACCCCGTTCGCCAGATGAATCAACACATTCACCAACTTAAACGGCCATGGCGCCAAGCCTGTAAACCAATCTTGCAGCGCGAAGGTGAGCATCGAAATCGGCCGGTCGGTCGGCCCCGAGCCACTGCTCCACACCGCTGCCCAAAAATGCGCCCGCACCGCCTCGGGTGCCATGGCCGCGTTATCTACCAAGTTACCAAAATCATCAAAAATATAGCCGCCCGCCAAGCCCGGCCAATACACCCGCACCGCGAACAGCAGCACGGCAATTAACAGCAAACGCTCCTTGAGTGATAGGGGTAGCGGGGAGAACGTGGGCGGCGGCGAGTAAGGCATAGATAATCCCGTGCGGTGATGCGGTCAATAAGAGCTGGGCATCGTAATGCAATGCCCGTTTCAACGGCTTTTGAAAAACAGGCGGGCGCTCAATAAAAAACCCCGCGTGAGCGGGGTTTATATCCATCAAACTAACGATGAATTAACGGCAAGAAGAAGGCAGGTATTTGGCCAGCATGCCAGTACCACCTTTGCAGGTGAAAGACACTGAACCGCCATTATTTTGAGCACTGAAAATCAATGTTTTACCAGCAATCGCAGCATTCGCTTTATTACCATAAGTAACCGTGATCAAACCCACGCCATTGGCAACGGCAGCCATAGCAACACCTGTCACATAGTTTCCTGTAATTGAACCGGCGGCAGGGATACCCGTAATACCGCTTGCTGGCCAATTACCGGTGTTATTGAAATATTCAACGGCGTTGGTTTTCAAGCCATCAGCTAATGACATACCTTCAGATGCTTGCGCACGGATGGTGTAATCCTGATACGCAGGAATCGCGATGGCGGCCAAAATACCGATAATCGCGATCACGATCATCAATTCGATTAGGGTGAAACCCTTATTCAAATTCTTTTGCATTTGCTTCAACATGACATCACTCCTATGTGATTTAAAAAATGGGCGGAATGCCCTGCGTGTTAGTTAAAGCAATGCGCGTGCCAGTTTTTTTCTGGGGTGCATTTACCCCGCCCCCTGCACAGGGCGCGAAGCCTTAACTCCCTCCCCCTTCATGGGGGAGGGTTGGGGCGGGGGTGTGAATTGGGCACCGGCACTTAACGTTACCCCCTCCCC
>DZCK01000115.1 GCA_022730245.1 Halothiobacillus neapolitanus | reverse complement strand
GACCCTCGCCCAGCTAAATTTTCGCGACGATTCCTAAAGTCCGACAGGCTCCTAGCACGCGCACCCAAGGCGCGCTTTCAAGGAAGAGATAACGAGGATTTGCACCAAAAAATTTCGCCTGTTTGCCGGTTTGGTTATTCCGAACCAACGTGACCGCTGATTGCGCGTGATTGTGACCAGTAATTCCGGTCATCGTGACCGGCGATTCCATAAATTGATCGGGTCCGCAAGAGTTTTTTTGCTGATACTGCATTAGCCGCTCTTTTGTTAGAGTGTCGTATTATTTTGCCAAAGACTCATTACCCTTAAACAAAGAGAACCTATGATTACCAAGCCAACCGATGTGATTGATGCTTTTGCCGAGGGCGTAAATACCAGTAATTCAGATCTGTTGATTGGTCTGTACGATGCTCGGGCGGTATTGATCCCGACGTTTTCTGGGCGCAGCCGTAAAACAACAGCGCAGATTGCCGATTACTTTAATACGCTCACGCAAAAGCCCGGGCTGGGTTTGAGTTTGCACGATAAAACCGTGAATATTATTAATGTACAAGACGAGGTGTATGCCCTAAGCGGCTTATATTTGTGGCGTTTTTCGGTAGACGAGGAGCTTTTGAACTTTGAAGCGCGATTCAGTTATGTTGTTGATTTATCATTAGATAGCCCGATTTTGCAACATCACTCATCCCAAATTCCCCGCTCGCTGTAGGCGGGAATCGGCTGACGCATAGGGCGTAGGCTCATGCGTTGCTGGTTTTGAGTTCGGCCTAATCAATCGCTTTGATTGGGGCGTTATCTACGGATGAGTTTTTTGCGCCAGTACAGCCAGTAAAGTTGTCGCGCTAGATTTTTTGCCTTGATTTTGGCGAGTGCTTGGCTTTTTTTGCCAAAATGCGCCGCAAAAAGCCATTGGCTATACAGTGATTGTGTTTGCTTGAGTTGCGTGCGGTGTGTGGGCAGGGCGTTGGCGGCTCGCTCGATATAGGCCGCCAAGGTTTCACCCGCATGGCGTGGCAGGTTTAGGCGCTGCAAAGCGCGCTCAAGGGGCTGCCAGGCTTTTTCTGCATTCGACACCGGGTGATTAGCTTGACTAATTTTCTTCCAAACAAAGAATACGCCAGCCCAGGTGAGCAGGGTCGCCATCAGGCTTAAGAACAGTTGCATGCCCGTATTTAAATTTTTAAGCCCAAAGTTTTGAAGAAAATCGATTTGCGTGCTGCCGCTGTAGCCGAGGATGTATTGGTTCCAACCGTTTTCTAACCGATCGTTTAGCTTGGCCCATTGCCGGGCGATGCTTTCGTTGCCGCGCAAGCTGTCTGGCAGGGTGTCGTCTTGCGCCGCAGCGTTGGCAAAGCCGGTATCGATGCGTTCGGGCGCGACCATTGTGGTGGGGTCAACTTGAATCCAGCCTTGGCCTTCAACCCAAATTTCACTCCAAGCATGGGCATCTGCTTGACGCACGAGGAGGTAATCTGCAATCACTTCGCCCCCTTGGTAGCCGGTAACAATTCGGGCAGGAATGCCCGCCGCACGCATTAATAAAGTAAAGGCGCTGGCGTAATGTTCGCAGTAGCCTTTTTTTGTTTGGAATAAAAACGCATCCATACGGTTATCTCCCGTTAACTTGCCGGGTCTTAGGGTGTAACTGAAGCCTTTGGTGTGAAAATAGTTCAGGATGCGATCACGAATTTCAAGCGCGGGCAGGCCTTGCCATGGCTGTGCTAAGAGTTTGAGTTGGGGGTCTCCCTTCGGGAGTGTTAAATTTTCGATTCGATCCGCGCGCGATAGGGTGTTGGGTTCAAGCCGATATTGGGTGGCCGATGTGACGGTGTAGCGCGTTCGATCAATTAAGGATCGGCTTGAAAATAAGCTCGCGGTGTCGCTTAAAACGGTGTTGGGTGGCAAGGCAATCGGAACCGCTAACGAGGGCATCCATCGCCGCTCTGAGGGTTCAAGCGTTATGGTATAGGTTATCTCATGATTGAGGCTGGGAAATAAATCGGGCGGTGTCAACGTATCGAAACTATGGGGTATCTTGGCATGCCAAGTGCCGTTAATTTCTCGGCTCATGACCAAAACCCGCCAATATCGTTCAGCAGGGGGGATCATGGCGCCTTGAAAGCTCACCCGAAATGCGGGTGCATCATCGGTGGCGAGTTGTTCAAATTCACCGGCGGTTAGGCTATCGGAAAGTCCGGTTTTTGCTTGTTGTGCTGTGGGTTGCTGGGTGCCCCAGAGCGCGCCAGGTGGCCGTGGAAATAAAACAAAGAGCATAATCGCAATCGGTAATCCGGCGAGCATTAACCCGCCAGCGGCTCGAATGCGCGGTTTTATGGCGGTGAGATTCGGGTTACTCAATCCGATCCATGCGGTAATAAGGCCGGCAAATAAAATGAGTGTGAGCAAGGTGGTTGTCATGCTTTGGTCAAACAGCAGCAGGCTAATGGTTAGAAAAAATCCTAATAATAACAATGCGTTTTGATCGCGGGTTGCTCGGGTTTCCAAGAGCTTAAGCAAGGCGGCTAAGGTGAGTAATGCGGTGCCCGCATCGCGCCCCCAGAGGCTGTGGTAACTTAAAAACACCCCTAAACCGGCCATAAACCCCAGTGAAATCAACAAAAATTGCGGCGGACGGGGCCAGCCACGCCACTCATGAAAAAAACGCCACATAAGCCCCGCAATAACAAGCGGTATAGCCCATACGGGCATATGGGTTAAATGCGCCAAGATAGCGAACCCAATCACAACCCCCAAGGGGATATCTAGGTGCATGCGATGGTTGGCCTGCGGTGCTGGGCGGGCGCTGTTTGGGGTCATGCGGCACCTGTGTTTTGTACGGAGGGGCACCTCGAAAAACCTACTGCGCTATCCGATTGCGGCGTCGCGTGCTCGTTCGCGCCTTGTCTATCTTCTTGATAGGTCTCGTTGCTCACTGTGTGGCTCCTTGCGCTCGAACATGCTCGTGACGGTTTTTCGAGGTGCCCTGGGGTATTAAAAATAGGGCCAAGGCCTCAAGGCACTGTTGCCTGTGCCGATCATCATGGCCGCGCAGAATGGCATGGCCGGGTAACTTAAGCGTAAAAGGAATAGGCAGGTTTGAGAGTTGCAGTACCCATTGGGTTATTTGGCTAATGTTTGCTTCAATTGAGCCGGACATTTGGTTGAAATTAATATGTATTTCATCTGATTCCGTTCGCTCGCTTTGCCATTGCTGGGTGACAAGTTGTCCGGTTTTAGCAAATTGCTTGAAGGCGATTCGATTTAACGCATCGCCCGCTGTGTAGCCGCGCAAGTGATCGAATTGCTCATCTCCTTCATGGCGTGCCGCCGTTGAACCCCCTTTTTTTTCGGCCAAATCGCTGCGCGGAAAGGGCGCCTTGCCTTGGGGTTCTGGATAAACCCATTGGCGCTGGTTAGCCCAATGAAATCTGCGTTCTGCGGTCCATAAACCAATCGGGTACTGGGTCGAGAGCACAATGATGGGGGCGGGGTAATGTCCTCGCGGCAGCGGGGCGAGTGGCAGATCAACCCCGAGTGTGGTTGCCGCAGGGAGGGCGCACACGATGGAACCTGCGCCTAGCGCTTTAATGTGGATGGCGGGGTTGGGTAATTCGCTGTGAATTTGAATGCGCCACACACCCGCTTCGGGGGCATGCCGTGGTGCGATGGCATACACGGATAAGGCGCAGCTTTTTAACTGTCGCCTTGTTTGCCAGGCACTATTTCCCATCAATGAAATAAGTAAAAAACTAATAAAAAATATAATGTTATTGCCGTAATTGATAGCCGCCAGCAGCATGGCAATCACTAAGATGATAAATCCAATACCCATCTTGTTGGGTCTGAGCGTTTGCTGATTTAAAGAGGGCGGTTTCATGGCGGCTCAAAGTCGTACAAAAAGAGGGGAGCCCCAGTATAGAGGGGTTTACCTTTGCGAGGCAGGATCCGTTTTAACAACTTAAACGCACTATTGCTGTTAAAATTCTGCCGGAATGGAACTGGCTGATAACGCACGCGATGAGCGAGGTAATAAAATGATGCGGTGGATTATTCTTGTAGCGATTGCGCTCACGCTCTATGTGGTTTATTTGCTCTCACCGATTTTAACCCCGTTTTTGGCGGGTATCGTACTCGCGTATTTGTTCGATCCACTCGTCACCCGCATGACGTTTTGGAAAATTAATCGCACGATTGGCACCACACTCGTTTTTTTTGTGATGTCTCTATTGTTATTTTTGGCCGTGCTGGCGTTGGTTCCTGTGGTGATTGAGCAGGCCATAAAATTAGTGACGGTGTTTCCTAAGTTATTAGATCGAATTCAAACCGAATTAGTGCCTTATCTTAATAACCGCCTCGGGCTAAATATTAATCTTAAATCGCTCACTGATTTATCCATGCAGCATGCGCAAGATATTGGCACCGTATTGGCTAAAGGCGCTGGGCTGGTTTTTGGCAATGGCACGGCGGTTATTTTGTCGTTTATGAATTTGATTTTAATTCCCGTTATTGGGTTTTATCTATTGCGGGATTGGCCTAATTTAATGGAAAAAATCCGCGCACTCATGCCCCGCCAGCAAGAGTCGCGTTGGGTGGGCTTGGCTGCAGAATCTAACCAGATGTTGGGCGGTTTTTTACGCGGGCAATTGGCCGTGATGCTCGCCAATGGTGTGACTTATTCCATCGGTTTAACTTTAATTGGCTTGGATACGGGGATTGTGATTGGTATGTCGGCAGGCATGCTGAGTTTTGTACCGTATTTGGGTAACTTAATCGGCATTACGATGGCGCTCGTCGCCATGTATATTCAAACCGGCGAATTTACACCCTTGATGTGGGTTTTATTGGTATTCGGCATCGGCCAAACGTTGGAAAGCGTGCTCTGGCAACCCCGCTTTGTGGGCGAGCGCATTGGCTTGCACCCTGTTGCGGTTATTTTTGCCGTGATGGCGGGCGGTGTCTTGTTTGGGTTTTTCGGCATTTTGCTGGCGCTACCGGCTTCGGCAATTTTGATGGTGATGGCGCGCCACGGTTTGCAATACTACCAACACAGCAAGTTCTATCAGAGCGCTGAGTTAGATGCTTCTTTGGCCGAAGTGGTGGACCCCATGCCGCCCGCTGGAGCGGCACAGCCGGTCGATTCTAAGTCGCTTTAGCGTCTTCAATTGGAATTGTCATTGAAATTACACCAGTTACCGCTCGATCTTGACTTGCAGGCACCCCACGCCTTAGATGGTTTTATCGGGGGCGATAACTTATTGTTGCGCGCTTTAATTACCCAGCAGGCGGCAGGTTTAGGGGAGTCGCAGTTATTTTTGCATGGCGCAGAGAACACCGGCAAAACGCACTTGGCGCAGGCAGCCTGCTTTTTTGCGAGCCAACGGGGACGAACGGCTGCCTATGTACCTTTAAAGTCGGCAAGCGCTCAGCTGAATCGAATTGGGTTTGAACCCTGTGATCTCGTTGTTTTG